>NZ_CAXTGZ010000110.1:0-14572 GCF_964243625.1 uncultured Caballeronia sp. | reverse complement strand
GTTTCTTTTTCGCCGTTGGAAAAAGAAATGAAGTCCCGCCACGGACAGTGGCTAACAGTGCTAAAGAAATCAGAAAACAGGGAACGCGCGAAGGCCTAAGCAGCAGCAACCCAGCATCAATCCTGACCGCTGCCAAAGACCAACCAAGCGTCAGCGCATTACCCGTGAAATGAAGTCCCGCCACGGACAGTGGCTAAAAGTGCAAAAGAGAACAGCTAGAACAGAACCCGCGGTAGCCTAAAAAGCAGCAACCCGGCATCAACCCCGACCGCCCACCTCCTACCCCTTACCTCTGCTCCTTAACCCTCGAAACAAGCTGCGTCGGACTAACAAACTGCAGCGCGATCAACACCCACACCAGCGTAATAGCCATATAGATCATCGCCATTGCATCAATGGACTGAGGTGCTCTCACACCCGTCGAAAACACAGCGTAATACAGCGCAACAACAAGCGTCTGCGTGGTCGGCCCAGCAGTAAAAAACGTCAACTCGAACATGCCAATGGTCCGAACCAGCACAAGCAACCCCGCGGCAAGCATCCCGGGCATCAACAGCGGCAGCAGCACATATCGAAAGTACTTCGCCGTGTTCGCGCCAAAGATCCGTGCGGCCGCTTCGAGATTCGGATCGATCTGTTCAATGAACGGCGTCATCACCAAAATCACAAACGGCAACGCCGGCACGAGGTTCGCAAGGATCACGCCGCTCAGCGTTCCAGCAAGACCAACCTTGTACATGACGGTCGCCATCGGAATGCCGTAAGTGACCGGCGGCACCATCAGCGGCAACAGGAACACGAGCATCGCAAAACGTTTGCCGCGAAACTGCACCCGGGCGAGCGCATAGGCTGCGGGTACACCAAGCGCTATCGACAAAAGCACCACCGCGCCAACGACTTCCATGGTCACCCACAGCACGCTCGCCAACTGAAAGTCGCCCCAAGCCTGCGCGTACCAGTGCAGCGTGAAGCCGGCCGGCAACAGCGTACCGAACCAGCGCGTCGCCACCGAATTCACCGCGACAGTTGCAATCAGCAACAGCACGTTGAAGAGGAAAAACGCCATCGCGCCCCAGACGAACATCTTCCAGACGCGGTCGCCGAGGCTCACATGAGGTTTCATCGGCTTTGCGGGTCGAGCGCCGTCGTTACGGCTGTCGGGCGCCGGAGCACGGGAGGAAGCGGACCACACGGGTGCGTGATTATCGGTTGCCATCAGCCTTTACCTCCGGTCACCGGACCCGTGTAGAAGAAGCGCCGCGTGCCGAGCATGCCCGCGACCACCAGCAATTGTACGAAGCCCATAACCATCGCAATGGCGGATGCAAGCGAATAATCATAGTTCTCGAAGGCGGCTTCCGCAGCGGCGATCGAGATCACGCGGGTGGGGCCGGCCGGCGCGCCAAGCAGAACCGCCGATGGAAACACCGAGAACGCCTGCACGAACGAGAGGCACGCAGCCATGGTGAGCCCCGGCATCAGAAGCGGCAGGTAGATCTGCTTGAACTGCTGCCAAGGACTGGCGCCAAGGGTAGCGGCGGCACGTGCAAGCGTCGGATCGATGCCGGTCACGTACGAGAGCGTCAGCAAGAACGCAAACGGAAACCCCGACACGATCAGCGATATCAGCACGCCCCAATAGTTATGCGTGAGCCGGATTTCATCGCGATACAAATGCAGTCCGTGCACCGCTTGCGAGAACCAGCCGTTGGGGCCGAAGTACGTCAGCATGCCATCGGCAATCAACACGGTGCCGAGTGTCACCGGAATCACGAGCAGCGTGGTCACGAACTTCTGGTACGGCGAATTGCGCCGCAACGCGAAGGCAACCGGAACCGATAATCCCACGTTGATGATCGTCGCCGGAACAGCGAGCTTCAACGTGACGATGATGGTGGGCCACATCGCGGTATCGGTAAAGAACGTGATGTAATTGGCGAACGCGGAACCGCCGTTCATGGGCTGGAACGAAAGCACCAGGCCGTAGATGAACGGATAGACGAACAACGCGAAGATGAAAATCAGCGCCGGCGAGACGAGCCATGCCTTGGCGTCGCGCGGAACCGCATTGGGTAGCGGCAGCGGTGGCGAGCTCATTGCGCTTCCCCTTCATATACGAGCGTACGCAGTGGCGGCACCCGAAGTGTAATGACTTCGCCAACGGCTACGTCGCCCGTCACGCGCGCCCACAACAAACCGAACGCGGCCTTCACGCGGATCAGCGAATCCTGGCCGCCGTATTCGACCGTCAGCACTTCGGCGTTAAATGAATTCTCCGCACCCGGCGACGCACGGTCGATATCCTCGGGACGCATTGCAACGCTCACGCGCTTGGTGTTGAAACCGGCCATCGGCATGCCGACCAGGCGCACGCCATTCGCGTTGACCGCAACGCCCTCGCCCGCCATGCCTTCCAGCGTGAACTCCGCCACGTTCCGATACCCCAGGAAACGCGCCACATGCAGATTGCCGGGCCGCTCGTAAATCTCTTTCGGCGACGCGACTTGCTGCACGGTGCCTTCACGCATCACCACGATACGATCCGCCATCGACAACGCCTCGTCCTGATCGTGCGTCACATAAATGGTCGAGCGTCCGAGCTGGCTGTGAATGCGCCGGATCTCGGCACGCATTTCAATGCGCAACTTCGTATCCAGGTTAGAAAGCGGTTCATCCATCAACACGAGCGACGGTTCGATCACGATCGCCCGCGCGATGGCAACACGCTGTTGCTGACCACCGGACAACTGTCCAGGCAGCTTCTTTTCCTGTCCGACGAGCTGCACCATCTGCAACGCTTCGAACGCCCGGCGCGCGGCTTCGCTCTTGGCTACGCCCCGCATCTTGAGGCCGAAGCCGACGTTATCCAGCACCGACATATGCGGGAACAACGCATAGTTCTGGAACACCATGCCGAACCCGCGCTTCTCGGGTGGGAGGACATCGATACGCTGTGTATCGAGCCAGATCTTTCCGCCGGTCAGCGGCTGCAATCCGGCGATGCAATTGAGCGCCGTCGACTTGCCGCATCCGGAAGGTCCCAGCAACGCAATGAACTCGCCGCGCTGGATACTCAATGCAAGTCCGCGCAATGCCGCGACCGCCTGGCCTTCGGCGTTCATGAAACTGCGGCTGACGGAATCGAGTCGCAACTCATCGAACTGATGTTTCATGGCAGGTTCCTGATACTTCACTCACGAAGCTGTTGATGAAGCTGTTGATGAAACTGTTAACGACGCCGTGCGGCTTGATGAAAACCGCACGGCCTTAGGCGCTTTACTTCGACTGCCTTACTTTGACTTCTGCGAACCGATCTCGCGGTCCCATTTCTGGAACGCGGCAACCATCGCGGTCGCGCTCAACGGCACCACGTGCGGACGGTCAGCCAGCAGCTTTGCGTATTCCGGACGGCCGTACTTCTTGATCACGTCCTGGCTCTTCGCCGGCGCCGATTCGATCGTTACGCCCTTTACGGCCGGCCCCGGATAGAAATAACCATCGTCGAAAGTCATGGCCTGCTGCGCCGGTTCGAGCATGAAGTTCATCATCTTGTAGAGCACGTCGAGCTTTTCCTTCGGCACGCCGTTCGGGATCACCATGTAGTGGGCGTCGTTGACCCACGTCATGTTGTCGAACGCCTGGACCTTGAACTCCGCCGGCACCAGACCCAGTGCGCGCGGATTGATGTCCCAGCCTGTCACCGTGAGCGTCATGTCGCGCGAGCCTTCGCCCAGCTCCTTCATCACCGCCGATGTTCCGCCCGGATAATAAGGAATGCATTCATTCAGTTGCTTGAGGAAAGCCCATGTCTTGTCCCAGCCGTTGATGGGGTCACGCGGGTCCTTGTCGCCGAGAACGTAGGGCAGGCCCATCAGGAAAGTGCGTCCCGGACCGGAGTTGGCCGGGCGTGCATAGATGAGCTTGTCCGGATGTGCCTTGCACCATGCGAGCAACTGCTCGGGCGTCTTCGGCGGATCGGTGACCTTCGCCGGGTTGTATTCGATCAGCGGACCAGCAGGCATGTACGTCACTTCAATGCCGTAACCCTGCGCTATGTCCTGCATCTTGCGCGGACCGGGTGCGTATTTATCGAGGAGACCGGGGAATGAGGCCGATTGTTCGGGCAGCAGTTTCATCCACAGCTTCTGTTCGATACCCGCAGCCAGCGCGTCGGTGCCGGTCAGCACGAGGTCGATGTCGGAGCGTCCGGCGGCCTGCATCGCCTTGATCTTGCCGGGCAATTGCGGGGCGGGCGCGTTGGTGAAGGTAATGTTGGAAACGAGCTGCGGATACTTCGCCTTGAATGCTTCGAACGCCTTTTGCGTGAGCTGCAGGTTGCCCGCTACGTCGACGATGTTGATCGACACAGGGTCGGCCGCGTGCGCGGCAGGCGTGGTGATCAGGGCAATAGCCGCCACCGCGCTCAACGCGCCGCACAGCACGGTCAGCTTCGCTGAAAATCTAGCCAGTAATCGGCCGGACAGAATCATTTCGTCTCCTCGCTCTTCGTATGGATTTTATGCGGATCGATTTGGGGCCGATGCCGGCCGACGGCCAGGTAACGGCCGCAGGAGGACGCTCTTTACGGCGCATTTATCGATGTATGTTGTCGTATGAGAACATAACCGGGACGGACTACGCTTTCCATAACCGTTAACCCTTAAACGTAAGGTTGCAGGTGAACGCTGAATTCTCGCGCATGGACGCACGAAGGCCCGTATATAAACCATCTCGCCGTTTAGAGCAGCCCGCACAGGTCATTGGCGAGTGGAGAATTAATTGCGACAACCACCCGACAAGCAGGTACGTTGTACGACAACTTTTCGGTGAGTGCGTGAAAGTGTAGTTGGCAAGATCGGCCACCTTGATGCGTGGCAACCGGAGAACGGTAACTCCCCGACGAGCAATGTCGCCGGGCAAGCATGATCTTACTGCCAGCCAGCTTAGTGGCTGATTGAAGCCGTCTGCATCGAGGTTTCGACGCGCGGTTCTTGAACCCGCAAATCGGGCGGAGTCTGGGGCTGCTCGACGATTTCCGACGCCTCGACGGAAAACCCAAACGTATTGATGCCACCCGCGCTGGTCGCGAACACCTTGCCGCCGTGCATCTCGGCCGTCGCTTTCACGATAGCCAGGCCCAGTCCGTGATTCTCGCGGCTATTCGTACGCGATACTTCCGCCCGGTAAAACCGGTCGAACAGATGATCGAGCACGCCCGGTTCTATCGCTTGCCCCGGGTTCGCCACCGCCACGCGCACCTGATCGCCTTCGCGCCTGATCGAAACGCTGATGACCGATCCCGCCTCGCAATGCTGGATCGCGTTCATCAGCAAGTTGATGCATGCGCGGCCGAACAGCGATTTGTTGACGCGCACGAAGGCGTCGCCGGAAGAAATTGCATGGACCTGCGCCTCTTCCAGCGGAATCTCGAGAAACTCCAGCGTGTGCGCGACTTCGGCGGCAAGCGATGTATCGACGAGACCCGTCGCTCGTTCGCCCTGGTCGGCACGCGCGAGGAACAGCATGTCGTTGATGATCGCCCGCATGCGACCGAACTCTTCCAGATTGGATTGCAGCGTCTGGCGCAGGTCGTCGACTGAACGATTGCGCGTCAATGCGACTTCCGTCTGCCCGATCAGGATCGTGACCGGCGTGCGCAACTCGTGCGCGACATCGGCATTGAACGACTCGAGCCGTCCATACGCGGCGTCGAGCCGCTCCAGCGCGCCGTTGAACGAGTTGGCGAGATCGCTCAGTTCGAGCGGCAGCGAACTCGTGTTGAGACGCTGCGAGCGATTGTTCGGGCTGACTGCCGAAGCGTCGCGTGTCAGCCGGGTGAGCGGCGCGAGGCCCAGACGCGTGACCGAATAACTCAACAACAAGACCCCGAGACTTCCAAGCGCCGATAACGCCGCAAGCGCAAAACCAAACGCGCGCATGGTGCGCGTGTTCGCGGCATAACCCGCGCCGACCTGGAGCTGAACCGCGGGCCTGTCGCCATACGACGGGATCTCGATCGTGTTGATGAGCATGTCGCATTTGCCGTCGTTCGTGCGGACGCGTTCGTAACCGCCGGGCCAGCGATCGACCACCTGGCCTGTCATCGGTTGCCCGATGCTGAACGCCGGATTGCTGCTCGTCACCGAATAGCGGGTGTAGCCGTCGCGGGGGGTCATGTCGGCGAGGCGTTCGCGAGCGAGCTTCCATTTCTCGGGTGTCATCGCGTGATAAACGATGATCTTCGCAATCTCGCTGCGGTCATCGAGCGATTCGCGCAAATGCTGTTCAAGCTGGGTGCTCAGTACCAGGAATAGTCCGGAGCCTACGAGCGTGAACACGAACAGCGCGACCGCCGCGAACATGAATGCAAGTCGGCGCGAGATGGACCGGTTCATGATGCGGCCGCTTCGTCGCGGACCTCGAGGACGTAACCCATGCCGCGCACCGTGTGCAGCAGCTTGGTCCGGAACGGACCGTCGAGTTTCGCGCGCAGCCGCTTGATCGCGGTTTCCACCACGTTGGTGTGGCTGTCGAAATTGACCTCCCACACCAGCTCCGTGATGGCCGTCTTCGACAGGATGTCGCCCTGGCGGCGCGCCAGAACGCTCAGCAACTGGAACTCCTTCGCGGTCAGGTCAAGCCGTATGCCGTCGCGCGTCGCCCGGCGGCCGATCAAATCCACATACAGATCGCCCAGTGCGATCAGCGTGGATTCCTGCGCACGCGTGCGGCGCGCGAGCGCGTGCAGCCGCTCGACGAGTTCGAGGAATGAAAACGGTTTGGTCAGGTAATCGTCCGCGCCTTCGCGCAGGCCGCGCACGCGGTCGTTGATCTGGTCACGCGCGGTCAGCATGATTACGGGCGTCGCCTTGTGTGCCCGGAGCGCCTTCAGCACGCTGAAGCCGTCGCGCTTGGGCAGCATCACGTCGAGTACGATCACGTCGTAATCGAACTCGATCGCGAGATGCGTGCCCTCCTCGCCGTCCATGGCGACATCGACTATCCAGCCCTGCTCCGTCAGCCCGGAGCGCAGGTAGTCGACTACCTTGTGTTCGTCTTCCACGATGAGCAGTTTCATGCGCGCCTTCTTATGTACGTTCTTCCATTATAGGAAACGTAATGGCTCTGTCACTGCGATGACGGCGGGTTCGCTGCCATCGTATTGGCGGGTGCGGGCGAGCCTGCAAGGGGCGTATTCACGTCCCAGCCGCCGCCAAGCGCTTTCACCAGCGACACCGACATTGTCAGCTGTTGCCCGTGAATCTGCACATCCTGCCGCTCGCTCGTGAGCAGCGACTGCTGCGCGGTGATCACATCGAGAAACGCGACGAGGCCGCCCGAATAGCGATCGTTCGCGAGCGTCAAGAGGCGCCGCGCGTCGGTCACGGCCTCTTGCGACTCCTTCGCGGCGGCATCGAGCACCGATAAACCCGTCACCCCGTCCTGAACTTGCTGGAACGCGTTGAGCACCGTCTGCCGATAATTCGCCTCGGCGGCCTGATAACCCGCGCTCGCGAAATCCACGTTCGCGGCGCGCCGCCCGCCATCGAAGATGACCTGGCCGACCGTTGCGCCGAGCGTCCACATCAAGGTGGGCGCGCTCAGCAGGCTGGCGAACTGCGTGCTTTCCCAGCCGATACCCGGCATCAGCGAAAGGCTCGGGAAATAGGCCGCCTTCGCCACGCCGATCTGCGCGTTGGCGGCGGCCATCGCGCGTTCCGCCGATGCGATGTCCGGACGCCGTTGCAGCAGATCGCTCGGCAAGCCGAGCGGGATGATCGGCACGTTGGCATCGATCACCTTCGGCGCAATGGCAAACTGCGGCGCGGGCACGCCGATCAGCGCCGCGATCGCATGCTCGAACTGGGCGCGCTGGTTGAGCAGCAGGCGCGCCTGTACGCGGGTGGTATCGAGTTCGGATTTCTGCTGCAGCACGTCGAGCCCTGACACCGAGCCGAGATCGTGCTGCGTCGTCACGTAATCCAGCGCCTTCTGTTGCAGTACGACCGAGCGGTTCAGCACGTCGATCTCGGCGTCGAGTTCGCGCATCGAGAAGTAGTCGTTCGCGAGATCCGTGGTGAGCACGAGGCGCGCGTTTGCAAGATCATCGGCGGATTGCTGCGCGGACGCCGTCGCGCTTTCGATCTCGCGGCGAATCCGGCCGAACAGATCCGTGTCGTAATCGATGGTCGGACCAACGCGAATGTCGTTCTGAACCGTCGACTGCGTCGGCGTTGCGTAATTGGTTTGCGGCCGGTTCTGCGAGATCCGGGCGCGTGCGCCGGTCGCGCCGAAATCGACCTCGGGCAGGCGTTGCGCCGCGTTGTTTGCAAGCGTCGCGCGTGCCTGCGCGTAGTGGGCAAGCGCCGCGGCGAGCGTCTGGTTCTGCGCGAGCGCCTGATCCACGAAGCCGTTGAGCGTTGCGTCGCCGTAACTCGTCCACCAGTTGGCGCCAAGCGGCGCATGCGAAGGTTCGGCGACGCGCCAGTACGAATCCGTCTGCCACTCGGGCGGCGTCTGCGCAACCGGCTGCTTGTAGTCCGGCCCGACCGTGCAGGCGGACAGCAGGATCGCGCCGGCTGCCAGCGCCCCCAGCCGCATGGTCCGATGCGCCTCCATCACGACATCCCCTTCTTTGCAGGCTTGAGCGGCGCTATGGTGACCGGGTCGCCGTCCGCGATGGAATCGCTCGGATTGACGATGATCTTGTCGCTCTGCTCTATGCCGCTTTCGATTTCCAGCGTTCGCCCCAGGTCCTGCGCAATGACGATCTTGCGCAAGACGACCTTGCCGTTCTGGTCGACGACAGCAACCCGCGGCCCTTCGGCGCGAAACAGCAGCACGTTGCCAGGAACGACCAGCGGCGCCCGCGCGACACCCGGCAACGCCACCTGAACGTAAGCACCCGGGCGCAACTTGTTGTCCGGATTCGGCAAGCGCACTTCGACCTGCAGCGAACGCGTAGGGACATCGATTGCGCCGGAGATATTCGCGATGCTTCCATGGAACTGCTGCCCCGGCAGTTCCGCTTGCGTGACGATCACGTCCTGCCCGGGCTTGATGTTCTGCGCATATGCCTGCGGAAGCTGCACGTAGACCCGCAACGGGTCGGCCTGCGCCATTGCGAAGAGCGCGCGGCTCGCGCCGCTGCCGGCATCGATAAGATCGCCTACGTCCACGTTGCGCTGCGTCACCACGCCCGTGAACGGCGCCACGATGCGCTTGAACGACTCGAGCTGCTTCAGGCGCTGCACGTTCGCGTTCGCCGCCGCGAGGTTCGCGACGCCCTGGTTGAAGGTGCTCTGGCGCTCATCGAGTTCCTGCTGGGACACGGCGTCGCGTTGACGCAGTTGCTGCCAGCGCGTGAACGAACTCTTCGCGAGCACGAGGCTCGATGCCGTCTGGTCGCGCTGCGCGACCGCTTGCGCAAGTTCCTGGTCGATCTCCGGGGTATCGAGCGTGGCGAGCAACTGGCCCTGCTTCACGCGTACGCCGATATCCGCATACCAGTGCAGCAGATAGCCGGTCGCCCGCGCATAGATGGGCGACTCCACGTAGCCTCGCAAGGTGCCGGGCAACACGGTTTCACCGCCGCCTTCCGCCGGTTTCGGCGAGATCACGTTGACGTACACCTTCGCGTTTTGCTGAGAGGTCTCGGTCGCCGCGTGGCTTTCCGACACGTTCGATACCACGGTGCGCACGGCCCCCGCCGCGAGCACGATCAGCACGATCACCACTGCGATCTTCGCGCGCTTCCATTCGCGCCCCCGGGGCGGCAACGCGTGGCCCTCGTCGGATTCCCTGACGGGAATCCCCAGCGATGCGTGAGTTTTTTCGGTCATATCGTTCAGCCAGTTTTAACTTGGTGCATGTTCGGGCGTGCCGTGGCCATCGCGATCATCGTCGTCATGGTCGTTTTCCGAACGCTCGCGCCGCCGGGCCAGCCGGCTATGGATACCCGCAAAAATAAGCGGCACGAAGAAAAGGGTGGATACGGTTGCAAACAGCAGGCCGCCGATCACCGCGCGGCCGAGCGGCGCATTCTGCTCGGCGCCTTCGCCAAGCCCGAGCGCCATCGGAATCATGCCGATGATCATTGCGAGCGCCGTCATCAGGACCGGCCGGATACGGCTCGCGCCCGCTTCGAGTGCGGCGGTGAGCGGCGGCGCGCCGGCCTGCAGGCGCTGTCTTGCGAACGACACCATCAGGATACTGTTCGCGGTCGCCACACCCATGGTCATGATCGCGCCGGTGAGCGCCGGGACACTCAGGTGCGTGCCTGTGAGGAACAGCATCCATGCAATACCCGCCAGCGCCGCGGGCAATGCGCTGATGATGATCAGCGGGTCGACCCACGACTGGAAGTTCACCACGATCAGCAGATACACCAGCACGATGGCCATCGCGACGCCCACGCCCAGGCCGAAGAACGATGAGCGCATGGTCGCGACCTGGCCGCGCACGGTGATCTCGCTGCCGCGCGGCAACTTGGCGCGCGCCTGGTCCACGAGCTTGTCCACCTCCTTCGCGACGCTGCCGAGATCGCGTCCTTCGACGCTTACGAATACATCGATGACCGGCTTGATGTTGTAGCGCGTCACCACGGCGAACTGGCTTTGCGGCGAGACGCGCACGAGATTGCCGAGCAGTTGCGTAGGACCCGTTGCGCTGCCGGAAACAGGTGTGCGCAGCAGCTCATCGATGGAAGAAATCTGGTACTGCGGCGTCTGCACCGCGACCTGATACTCCACGCCATTCTTGTTGTTGAACCAGAAACCCGGTGACGTTTGCGAGCTGCCCGAGAGCGAAACCAGCACGTTCTGCGCGACGTTGTTCGCCGTCAGGTTGAGCTGCTGCAGCCGCGTGCGGTCCATTTGCAGGTTGAGCACCGGCTGGTCGAACTTCTGCTGGATGTGGGTGTCGACGGTGCCGGGAATTTGCCGGATCGACTTCATCAGGCCGGACGCAACTTCGAAATTGCCGCGCTGGTTCGCACCGGAAATCTGCACATCGACGGCTGCCGGCAGACCGAAGTTCAGGATCTGCGTGACGATGTCAGCCGGCTGGAAGAAGAAGTCCACGCCCGGAAATTTCTGCGGAAGAATGGTGCGCAGCTTGTCCACGAAACCCGCGGTCGGATCGTGGTCCGGCTTCAATGCGACCTGGATCTCGCCATCGAGCGTGCCGATGGTTCCTGCGTTGCTGTACGAGAGGTTGATACCGCTGTACGGCAACCCGAGGTTGTCGAGGATCGTTTCGAGCTGGCTGGCGGGCACGACCTGACGCACGACGCGCTCGACATCGTCCGCGAGCCGCGCCGTTTCTTCGATGCGCGTACCCGTCGGAGCGCGCATGTGAAGCCGGATGTTGCCGGAATCGACGCTCGGGAAAAAGTCTTCGCCGAGCACGAACACGAGTCCGACCGAGACAATACAAAAGCTCAGGAATCCCACTGCGAACAAGCGGCGGCGCACGAGCAACGTGCTCAGGATCACAATGTAGGTGGCGCGCATCCGCTCGAAACCGGCATCGAAACGATGATACAGACGCATGAACAGATTCGGCTTCGCGTTCTTTTTCGGCGTGTGCGCGTGACCCATCAGCAGCATGGCGAGCGTCGGCACGAGCGTCCGTGAAAGCACGTAGGACGCGAGCATGGCGAACACTACGGCTTCGGCGAGCGGCACGAACAGGAACTTCGCCACGCCGGTGAGAAAGAACATCGGCACGAACACAATACAGATACATAACGTGGACACGAGCGCCGGAATTGCGATTTCGCCCGCGCCCTCCAGGATCGCCTCGTGCAGGTCCGTGCCCATGTGCAAATGCCGCTCGATATTCTCGATGGTCACCGTGGCGTCATCAACCAGGATACCCACGGCAAGCGCGAGTCCGCCCAGCGTCATGATGTTGATGGTCTGCCCGAGCGCATGCAACGCCAGCAGCGACGACAGAATTGAAAGTGGAATCGATATCGCGATGATGCAGGTGCTGCGCCAGTTGCCGAGAAACAGCAGGATCATCGCGGCGGTCAAGGCGGCGGCGATCACGGCTTCCTTTATCACGCCCTGCACGGCGGCTTTCACGAACACGGACTGATCGAAGAGTGCCGTGATCGTCAAGTCTTCCGGCAACGACGCCTTGGCTTTCGGCAAGATGGCGCGCAACGCATTGACGATCGACAGCGTCGACGCGCTGCCGTTTTTCATGACTGATATCAGCACACCGCGCTGTCCGTTCTGCCGCACGATGTTCGTCTGCGGAGAGAAACCGTCGCGCACGTGAGCGACTTCACGCAAGTAAGTAGTCGCACCGTTCACGGTGCGCACGGGGATCTCGTTCAACGCGGCGATGGTCGCCGGCGAACCGTTCATGTTGATGGTGTATTCCTTCGGGCCGATCTTGGCTGTGCCCGTTGGCAAGATCAGGTTCTGCGCGTTGAAGGCGCTGACGACATCGGAGGGCGTGAGGCCCTTCGCCAGCAGCGCGCGCGTATTCAGATCCACGGAAATCAGCCGGCTCTTGCCGCCGTACGGATAAGGCACCGACGCGCCCGGAATGGTCACCAGTTGCGGGCGCAGGAAGTTCAGCGCCGAGTCGTTCAGGTCTTGTTCAGAAAGCGTCTGGCTCGACAACCCGAGCTGGATCACCGGAATGCTCGATGCCGAATAACTCAGCACGAGCGGCGGTGTGGCGCCGGGCGGCATCTGTTTCAACTGCGCCTGTTCGACGGCCACCGTCTGCGCGATCGCAGTCTGGATGTTCGCATTCGGCTGCAGAAAGACCTTGATGATGGCGATGCCCGGCAACGACTGCGACTCGATATGCTCGATATCGTTGACCGTGGTCGTGAGGCTACGCTCGTTGACCTGGGCGATACGGTTCGCCATGTCTTCGGCCGACAAACCCGTGTATGTCCAGATGATGCTGACGACCGGAATATTGATTTCCGGCAGGACGTCGACGGGCGTTGTCAGGAGCGCAAACGGCGTCGCCAACAGGATCATGATGGCCATCACAATGAATGTGTAGGGCCGCTTCAGCGCAACGTTGACGATCCACATTAAGACGCGCTCGAAAAAAGCAGGGAAAGAAAATGACTGAGCCAGTGCCGGGACTGCACGCATTCGGCGAGCCTGATGTTCCAGGCAAACCAACCTGCGCGCAAACCGCCGACGCCCGCATCTTAACGGCCAAGCCCCAACGCCTAAATGGCGCCAAAATGGCAAAACTGCCAGAAAACTCTGCACGCCCTCCACATGCTTCCGGTGAAAATCAGAACGAAGAACCTTTCAATGTTCAAACACTTGAACAAAACCTATGGACACGACCGGTTCTAGACAACAGGTTCTGTGCGGTTATTTCCCCGGGCGCGCTGCAATTCCAACGACTCGATGACAGCGTCCACGACCCGCTCGACGCTCGGCCAGTTCAGAGCATGCTCGCCAGGAACGTACCGCTCGGGCGCAACGCTCCGGTAAGGCGGTGGATAACCCCAGATAGCGTCGTGGACTTCGGGCCGCGTCACGCTGCCGCCGATCACGGCAACTGTCGGACGCTGGAAAGCGGCGGCAACGTGCAGCAGCATGGAGGAATTCGTCAGCACGACGTCCGCATTCTCGACCAGCGCAAACATGATGCGCATCGATACTTCTCCTGCCATCGAACGGATCGCCGCAGCCGGACTCGCAGCGGCCATGGCCTTTTCTGCGCGCAGCCGGTCGGTGTCGCTGCCGACGATCACGATATTGCATGCATTACCGGCCTTTTCCATTGCCTCCGCAATCCGGGTTAGCGCGTCCCCGACCTGCCGCGCATCCCAGGCCTTGCTTGAAACGCCGGCTCCCACGCCTGCAACTATCCGCACCGCGCGGCGGCCGCCGGCCTCGCCCGCGTTCCAGACCTGCGCCGCCTGCAAGCGTTCATCGTCAGTCAGGAAAAGCTGGGGACGTGCCTCCGGCAGCGTCTTCGCACCGAGCAGTTCCGCTTGCCCGAGCGCGGCCCGGCCGCATTGACGCCTGGCGAACTCGATGTAATCCTGGCAGCCGCTCCAGCCGCCGCGATACCCGCGCACGCCAATGCGGTATCTGACGCCCGCGCGCATCAACAGCACCGCGCCCATATGGCTACCGAGCACGTCGATACCCACGTCAAAACCGCCTCGTGCGCGCAGTGCCGCGACTTGCGGCGACTTCCAGAGAAACCGCATTACATTGCGATGCGACCGGTCCTCGACGAGCTTGTTGTTCCAGGGCGCATCGATCTCGACGATTTCATCGACGAACGGATTGTTTTCCAGAATGGGACGCCCCCAGCTTCCTACACCGGCGATCAGGCGTGTCGTTGGAAAGCGCTTGCGCAGCGCTTCGAAAAGCGGAGTGGTGGTGAGCAGCTCACCGAAATCATTCGGGCGCAACACCAGAATCTCGCGGGGCGTCTTGCGGTTCGGATCGAAGCGCGGCCGGTAGAACCGGCTGATTAACCAGACGGGCGCTTCGATCAGCAGGTTTTTCCAACCCATTGTTTCTCCAATATCGCATTGACTAGGTTGACTGTCGCCGGCATTCCG
>NZ_CAXTGZ010000109.1:0-14656 GCF_964243625.1 uncultured Caballeronia sp. | reverse complement strand
CCCGCAACCACGAGCGCGCCCAGCACGCCGACGCCAATGAAGCTCAGCACCCGCCCGATACCGCACAGCACGGTCAGCGCCAGTTTCGTTCTCCACGGCCGCACGAAGCGCAACAGGGTGCGCAAGGTATCGGCCCAGCCGATTTCGGCGGCATCCTCGGCAAGCGCCCGTTGTTGCGGACCTGAAGACGATGACGCAGGCGCCGCGACCAACCGTTCCACCGCAGCCGGACGCTGGCCGGCCGCGCCGGCCTGCGGACCCATCAGGCGGCGATACGCCCCGGGACGGGAGATCAACTCGGCATGCGTGCCGCTCTCCACCACGCGCCCGTGATCGAGCACGAGAATCCGGTCGGCGCCGATCACGCTGGATAGCCGGTGCGCCAGGATCAACGTGGTGCGCCCGCGCATGAGCCGGTCCAGCGCCTGCTGGATGACCGCTTCGTTTTCGGCATCGACGGCGGAAAGTGCTTCGTCCAGCACGAGGATCGGCGCATCGCGCAACAGCGCCCGGGCAATGGCGATGCGCTGGCGTTGCCCGCCGGACAGCGTGGCGCCACGCTCGCCTATGCGTGTCTCGTAGCCGTCGGGCAAGCCGGCGATGAAGTCGTGAATGTTGGCGGCCGCAGCGGCTGCAATCATGTCGGCGTCGCTCGCATCATGCCGGCCGAGCCGCAAATTGTCGGCGATAGTTCCATCGAAGAGCGTGGTGTCCTGCGCCACGATGGCGATCATGCTTCGCACCTGATCGGGGTCCAGGGTGCGAATGTCATGGCCGCCGATGCGGATCGCACCTGCCTGCGCATCGTGCTGGCGCAGCAGCAGGCGCAGGATGGTGGACTTGCCCGCACCGCTGGGTCCGACGATCCCGACCGTCTCGCCGGCAGCGATCTCGAAGCTCAGCGCGGCATGCGCATCGGCGCGACGGCCGGGATAAGCAAAACCGACGTTATCGAACGCGATGCTTGCAGCCAGGCCGGCCACATGTGGCGCGCCCGCAGCCGGTGCATCGCTGCGTGCTTCCAGCAGCGCATGGATGGCGTTTGCGGCAGACTGTCCGACCATGCCCTGATGCAGTACGGAACGCAGGTCGCGCAGGGGACGGAAGATCTCGGTGCCGGCCATCAGGATGATCAGCAACGCTTCCAGGCTCATTTCGCCGTGGCTCACGCGCCAGGCCCCGAGTGCGATGGCGGCCGCTGCGCCCAGGCCAGTGCCGAGGTCGGTGAAGAACCGGGTGAGCAGGCCGAGCGCAAGCACCCAAAAGGTGCTGTCTGACAGCGCCCGCGCGCGGCCGGCGAGCTTTTGCGCGAAGGCGCCGCTCTGGCCGAACGCCTTGAGCGTCGGCAGGCCCTGCACCGCGTCGAGGAACTCTTCGCCGAATGACTTGAACGCCGCGGCGCGGGCAATGGCCGCGTGTTTGTCGGCGTTGTGGATCAGCATGGGTAGCGCGAGCGTGGCGAGCGCGGCAACCAGCAGCACGGCTGCGGTCGGTACATCCCACCAGGCCAGCACGGCGAAGATCACCACGGGTGCGCAGGTGGCAATGATCAGTTGCGGCACGTACGTGCCGAAGAAGGTCTGCAACTGCTCAACACCGTCGATGACAGCCAGCATCACGCCGCCGGTGCGCTCGGCGCCGAACCAGGCCGGCCCGAGTTCGGCAATGCGGTCGAACAGCCGGGCGCGCAGCACCGACTGGACCCGTCCGGCCGTGCCCTGCGCCAGCACGACCCGCCGATGGTCGAGCCAGGCCCGCAGGATCATGCAGGCGACCGTGCCGGCTGCGGCAAGGGCAATTTGTCCGAGCGGCGCGCCTTCCAGCGCGAGCGCGAGCACGCGGCCAAGGAAGACGAAGCGCAGGACGCCAAATCCCATGGCGATCAAACCAAGAGCCACGGCGCCGGCCACACGCAGCCGCAGCCCTGCCATCATCATCCATAACTTGCCATCGAAATACATCCCTGCCTCCGGTTGGTCACTGCTTCGGTCGATAGGACCTTACCTTGGGCCGCAGGGCGAGGCAAAAGATGGTTTTTCAAGGGGTGTTGAATATCCTACAATACCCCGATGTCCAATATTCCTTCTCTGACAGCGCTACGGGCCTTCGAGGCGGCGGTGCGGCTCGGCGGGTTCGCTCGCGCGGCGGCCGAGCTGAACGTATCGACCAGCGCGGTGAGTCATCAGATACGCGGCCTGGAAGATACGCTGGGCGTGCGGCTGCTCGAGCGCAGCACGGGTATCGGCGGGATTCGCCTGACGGCGGCGGGGGCGAGCCTGCTGCCTGCAGCGAGCGGCGCACTGTCACTGCTGGAAGACGCATGTTCGGAAATCAAGGGCGTCGCGAGGCGACTGACCGTCTCGGCCAACGCACCGTTCTCCGCCATGTGGCTTGCGCGCCGTCTTGCCGAGTTTTCGGGTTCCAATCCCGCGACGCCGCTCAACGCCATCATTCAGGATGGCGAGCCGGATTTTGCCCGGTACGACATAGACCTCGCTGTCGTGCATGTCGCCGATCACGCGTTGCGTCCCGATGACATCGTCCTCTTGCAAGAGGACGTCTTTCCGGTATGCAGCCCCGAGTTGCATCCGTTTGCATCCACGGCGGTGTGTCGTTGCCGCCTGCTGCAGGAGGCGCACGAAAATTTCCTTGAACTCAACTGGCTGAACTGGTCGGCCGAGTTCGGGCTGCCTGACGATTTCGATACCAAGATTGTCCGCTACAGCAGCTTCAGTCAGGTGATCGGCGCGGCAGTGGGCGGCGCAGGACTCGCGCTTGGCCGCTCGCCGCTGATCGAGCCGGAACTGCGCAGCGGCCGGCTGGTGCGCCTGTTTCCAGAGCTTTCACGTCCGGCTTCGTGGCGGTTTGTCCTGCGCCGTGGACCGACCCGCCGCCACAGGATGCTCGATACCCTGATCGATTTCCTTCGCGCGGAGGCGGAGGCGGGGACAGGTGTCGCGCTGGACCCGTCATCCTGACCGTGCTCAAGGCACCTGCCAAGACGGCGCACTACGCTAATCCACCAGCGCTGCAGCCGCGACCGGCCACACGAACGGCTGGCTGAGAAGCTGCTCCAGATCGTGCGATTTCAACGGCCTGCTGTAGTGATAACCCTGGATCTCGTTGCAGGCGTTGTCGCGAAGGAAGGCGAGTTGCGTTTCTGTTTCCACACCTTCCGCGATCACCTTGAGATTCAACTGGCGCCCAAGCGAGATCACGGCCATTGCGATTGCGCGGTCGTCGTCCTTGCCCGGCAGTTCGCGAACGAATGACTGGTCGATCTTGAGGCGCACGATCGGGAAGTGCTTCAACGCGCTGAGACTCGAATATCCCGTGCCGAAGTCGTCTATCGACAAACGCACACCCATCTCCTGCAACTGCCGCATTGTCGCGATCGCGCCGTCGAGATCCTGCATGATCACGCTTTCTGTGAGCTCCAGCTCGAGATACTGCGGATCGAGGCGGCTTTCGCTGAGCGCATGCGCCACGCGCGACACGAGTTCCTTCTGCAGGAATTGCCGCGCGGATACGTTGACGGACACCGTCATGGGTGCGAAGCCCATGTCCTGCCACAGCTTGTTCTGCATGCAGGCATTGTGCAGCACCCAGTCGCCGATGGAAATGATGAGGCCCGTCTCCTCCGCAACCGGAATGAACGTGGCGGGCGAGATGTTGCCGTCGGTCGGATGCTGCCAGCGCAGCAGCGCCTCTACCCCGAACACGCTTTCCGTGCGCAGGTCGACTTGCGGCTGATACTCGAGATGAAACTCCCCGTTCGATAACGCCACGCGCAACTGCTCCTGCAGCCGCAGTTTTTCGTGCACCTTGATGTTCATCTCGTGCGTGTACATCTGGTAGTTGTTGCGCCCGAGTTCCTTGGCGCGGTACATGGCGGCATCGGCGTTCATCAGCAGGCTTTCGGCGTTGGCGCCGTCGGCCGGATAGCTCGCCACGCCCATGCTGCACGTCACCCGATATTGCTCGCCGTTCAGTTCGACCGGTTCCATGATCCGTTCGCGGATCTTCTCGATGGTCTTGTGGATGCCGGGACCATTCTGATCGTCGTCAAACAGTACGATCACGAACTCATCGCCGCCGAGACGAACCACCGTATCCGTTGCGCGCAGGCAATCGGACATGCGTGCCGCGACCGTGCGCAGCAGATCGTCGCCCGCGCGATGCCCGAGGCTGTCATTGATGAGCTTGAAGTTATCAAGGTCGATGAACACCACCGAGACGCCGCGCTCGTATCGCCGTGCGTGCAGCAGCACCTGGTTCAGGCGGTCGGACAGCAATGTACGGTTGGGCAAGCCTGTCAGCGCGTCATGATTGGCCATGTGCCGGATACGCTCTTCGGCACGATGCCGTTCGATGGCAATGCCCGCAATGCGCGTTCCCATTGCGATGACTTGCGATTCGATCGCACTGGGCTCGTGCGCGTCCTGGGCGAACAATGTGAGCGCGCCCAAGGCGCTGCCGTCGTGCGCGAGGATGGGAATCGCCCAGCATGCCTGGAAGCCGCTCAAGCCATACGCCTGCATCTGCTCCATGAAAGCCGGGTCCTTGCTTGCGTCCGGAATGTAGACGGGTTGGCGTGTGTGAATTGCCCGGCCGCTCGGACCTGCATCGAGGCTCACGGGCGAGCCGTTGATCCGCTTCCGGTACAGCTCGGAAAGCCCCGGCGCGGCGCCCAGTTTCAGATGCAGGCCGTCGTCGTCACGCAGCAACGCGACGCACGCAACACGCGAGATCTGCGATTCGAGCAGGCTCGCAAGATAGGACAACACCTCTTCGAGCGGCGTGCTGGTCGCGATCATTTCCAGCACCCGATTGTGCTCGGCGCGGCGCACTTCCGCGCGCTTGCGCGAACTGATGTCGCGCATGATCGCCACCACGCCGTTGTCCACGCGCACTACCTGACGCTGGAGCCATACTTTCGTGTCGTCGGTACACAGGTGCATCCATTCGTGTTCGTGGACCGTTCCGGTTTCTGCTACGGCCGCAAATTCATCGAACATGCCGTTCTGGCGCGCGTCGGGGAAGATCGCGTCGAGACTGCGGCCAACCAGCATCTCGCGGGGCAGTCCGAGCACGACGCTGCCACGCCGGTTGGCGTCGGTCATGACGAAGCCGAGAAGATTGCCGGCGCCATCGCGCTCCGAACGAAAGACGAAAAACGCGTCGAGGCTTCTTTCCGATGCCGCGTAATAGGTCTGCTGCGCCTGCCGTGCGCGGCGGCGGCTGACGGCAAGCTGCCAGCTCGACCGGCTGAGCGCAGCGGCAAGCACGATCAGCAAGGCGCTGGCAATGGCCGTCCACAGGACATAGTTGTGCCTGTGCTTGCGGAAAACCGATAACTGCTCGCCCTGGCTGAGCCCGACCATCGCAATCAGCGGAAAGCCGTGGATTGCGCGGATGGTGGTGTAACGCCGCACGCCCTGGTCCCACGGGCCGACCCTCGCACCGCTCGCAAGCGCCTGCTGCGCGACTGCAATTGCCACGGTCGATATCGACCTGCCCCACGACGTGGACTCGCCCGTTTGCTGGGCGCGCACGACGCCGTCCGTCCCGGCGAGCAGCAGCATGCCCTTGTCGCCCATGCGGGCATATTCATAACCGCTCGTGAAATAGGCCGGGTCCATGGCGAGCATCACGCTGCCGTTGAAGCTGCCATCGGCGTGCTCCAGGCGACGGCTGAAGGTGATCTCGGGCGTGTCAGTATCGTGATTGAGGCTGACGCGGCTCACGCAGGGCATCGATGCATCGATCTGCGCACGCAATGCCGCGAAGCACGGGTCCGTCGAGACATTCGAGGGCCCATGCGACCCGGACGCTGCAAACACGCTTCCGTCAGCCCCCGCGACCGACACTCGGAAAACGATGGACGGCGGCAGCAGGCCCTTCGCCTGCAGCTCGTCCATGGCTGTGCCGCCTTTGGTTTCGTAGGCGTACTTGACCGTCTTGAGCGTCTGGTCGATTGAACTGAGGTTGCGCACCAGTTGTGCTTCATAGGTGTCGGCGATCTCACGGCTCGACTGCGCAGCCGTATCTTCGGCAACATCGCCTTCAACCGAAATCAGATGGAACACCGCTGCCCACGCAATGCAAAGCAGCAGGCCCGTGAAAACGGGTATCAGGATGTAGGCCTCGGCAAGCCGTTTCACGATCGCACGCGTTCCCCGCACGACTAATTGCGTGCGTTTCGCGGCAGCATTGCCTGCATCGATGGCACTTTCCGGCTGTCGATCTGAAGTGCCGCGTTTCGCGGGTGACTCTCGGCGATTGAAGTTCATCGTGCCAATTCCGGTATCTCACTGCGCGATATGGAAAAAAAATCGCATTCTGCATATATGGGGGACAAGGCGCCTTGTGAGCGCCTTTATCATGCCGTGCCGCCTTGCGCTAGTTGAGCGTCAGCAGCGGTTTGACACTTGCATCGATATCGCGGGAATCCATGTATCCAATGGCGTTCGGCGTCTCGGCAAGCGCTCGCTTGATTGCCGCAGGGTCCTGCACTTCGCGGGGCGGCTGGCCGCGGCCGGTGAAAATCAGCTTGGACCAGTAAGCCTTCATCTGCGAAGAGGACTTCCCCGTGATCCTGCGGTAGAACTCGCTGCGCGCGGCTGCATCCTCGGGCAGATCGACGGGTATGGCGCTGCCGCCACCCGGGAAGTAGGCCGCGCGGCCGAGGAAGATGTCCGCGATCTGCTGTTCGCTCAATGCCGTGAGCGTGCTCTTGTTGGATACGACCACGATGAGCTGGGCCATTGCCGACTCCCCGGACAACCCGAGAAGCATGGCGATCAATGCTGACCTGATGTATTGGTTGGCGTTTTTCACGGTGCACTCATCAGAAGACGAAGTCGAGCGCGGCGCTGATCACATTCGTGCCGCTGCCGAGTTGATAGTTCGGCTGGAAGTTGATGAATGAGCCGGTTGAATTCGCAGGCAGCCAGACATGGTCGTACTGCACTTTAAGATCCACGTTCTTGACGACGTCCCAGCGCAACCCGAACGAAATGTCCTTCTGCCCCATGTTGTAGTTGTAGGCGAGAGTGGGGCGGTCAAGAGAATGCGCTTGCGAGTAGGTGGCGAACGGCGTGAACTTGCCCAGGCGATAACCGCCTGTCACATAGCCGCTCACGTAGCCCGGCGTGACCTGGTTCACGGTGACGCGTGCGAGTTCGCCCTGAACGAACCACGGGCCACTGTCGTAGGCCGCGGCGATGCTGTAGACATTCACCGGTTCTTTTTCAGGCAGGAAATCCAGTTTGACGTTGGCGTGAAGATATCCGGCGTGCAGCGTGAGGTTGCCGTATTCGACGGTATCGAACACACCGGTGATCGCGGTTCCATATGCCTTGAGCATGCCCGGGTTGACGTGGAACGAGCTGTAGCCGTAGAGCAGTTGAACCGTGTTCGCAACACCGCCCAGGCGCAACCGGTACGACATGTCCGCGCCGTCGCTATTGGTGATCGGCACAGTGTTGTACACCTCGATCGGCACCCGCACCCAGGGATTTGCATAACCCACGTTTCGGTAATCCGAGTTCAGGAAGGTGGGCAGTTCGATCCGCCCGGCGCGCACGCTCAGGTCGGGGGTGATGGCGTACTTTACGTTGGCCCACTCGAGCGTTGGCACGAACGTGTTGTTGTAGCGATGCTCGGACACAACCTGGACAACAGCCGATAGCTTGTCGGTGAACTGGCCGGTGAGCTGCAGGCCGATCTTGCTGTCGTCGGCGAAGTCGGACTTGCGGCTATGGCCGGCACCGTTCGGCTCGAATGCGGTACTCGTGAAGTCGGCCGAGTCCAGGCTCGAATGGGTCATGCCGAGCGTTCCGAAGCCGCTCAGCGTGAACATGTGCTGTGCGTTGTCCGGAGCCGGGGTGTCCTCCGCCAAGGCAGAAGAGACGTACGAAGCGCAAAGCAGTCCCATCGCGGCGATGCTGGCGGTGCCGGTGATCCACTGATGCAAATGGCGTTTTCTACTCATCATCAAGACGTTACGTTGCGGGTTGTATGTGGCTTCTAACGGCCTGGCCAGAAGAATCTTGATAGTCAGATGAGGTTGTTGACGGGGTGTACGGCAGTTATTGAAATGGGATCAAGCACAAGCAGAAAAAGATGCCGGTGGGTAAGCCTGTGTTTGTGCTCGAGGCAGAATAATTAACCGACAAGAAGCAGCGTGTTGAAACGAAAGAGAGTTCGCTGGTCAGAGTGATATACATCAGGAAACCTAAGTACTACCTGAATTTTTCGGGCAAACGGGCGACGCCTTGGCATCGCCCGCATGAAGCTCAGCGAGTCAGCCGCAGGATGCCGAGATTGCCGGCAATCTGCTGGAAGATCGAGGTGAGCGCCGCGTTGGTCGGCGCATGGTAGTAGTTACCGGGTGACGCGCAGCTTTGCATGGTCTGCTGCGCTTGCTTGCTTGCCGAGTCGGTCCCGTAGGTCCCGAACGTGATGGAATAAATGGTGATGCCTTCGTTCTTCATCGCGTTGCAGACAGAAAGCTGGAACGTGTTGATGTCCGACACGGATGTCATCGAACCGTTGGTCGGGCCGCCTGTTGGCGCTGTCAGCGTGCTGTTCCCGACGCCGGACAGACCGTTGAACGACGGGGAAGGCATGATGCCGTTTGCCGTGCCCGGGTCGTTCTCACCATCGGTCAGGACGATCACCACGCGTTGCAATCCCTGGGTGGTCGCTTCAGGGCGGGGCAGGTTGGCATCGGACGATATCCAGCCGTTTGAACCTGACACTTGCGGCGACCACGCCGAAGAGACCATGCGCCATCCCCACAGCAAGCCGGTAGGGATGATGGTCGAACCGTTGGCCTGCATCTGGTTGATCGCGCTGTTCAGTGTATTGATGTCCTGTGTAAGGAACTGCATTGGCTGGATCGAACACGGCCGCGATCCCGAGGTGCCGTTCTGATCCCACGTGGTCGTTGCGGGCAGCGTGCTGCCGGTGGCGACCGGCTGTCCCCACGCGTTGTAGACAGGGGTTGCACTTACCGTGCCGCAGTAGCTGGCCGAACCGTTGGTCTGGTAGGTCAGGGGTACATTAAGCACGCTGTTGACGCTGGTTACCGCGCACTTGGTTTTGCTGCTGTCGTAGTTGGTGATCTTGAAGCCCTGTGGCGGCACGTTGTAGTAGAACGGCGTGAAGCCTGGCGAATCGGCTGGTGCGTAGGCCTTCGGAAACAGTTGCTTCGCACTCCCGACCCGCGGTTCTACCGGGCATCCGGCCCAGCCCGATCCCGTTCCGGACGACTGATACTTCGACGAAATCCCCGCCGAGTTGTAGCTGTTTTTGTCGCTGGCCGCGGGGGTGAGCCAACTGCCGGATGCTGACAATGATGAACCGACGTTGACCATGGTCGTGAACGGAACAAGGCCCACATACGAGCGATTGCCGGACTGGCCGAGCACGCTTGCGACGAGCGTGTTTGCCGCAGAGCGCAATCCCGCGATCTTGGTTCCCTGGCTCTGGTCGGTGCTGGCGTAATCGGCCATCGACCCGGTGTTGTCGAGCACGAGCGCAAGTTCCAGCGTGCTTTGCGGCAAGCGAAACGCGGAGTTGGCGGCGGACACGGTGCTTGTTGTCGGTGTATTCGACGACCCTGACCCGGAACCCGTCCCGCTACTTCCGCTACCCGCAGCGTTCCCGAAGAAATACGGCGCGAGCAACGGAATCGAGCCAGCAGCCGTGAGCTGGATAGTCTGTCCAGTCGCCGGGGCTCCGCTGACCGCAGCCTTGAAGTTGGCGTCGGGCATGGTCAGGCCCAGGTAGCCCTTCGGCATGTTGCCGTTATAAAACGCGCGTGCGTCCGCCTTCCATGCCGACGAATCCTTGCCGGCCGGATCGGCATAGTGCGCGAGATCGACGCCTGCGGAAATCGTCGCCACGTCAAGGGCCATCTGCATGCGCGCTTGCGTCATTTCGTAGTCGATCAGATCAAGCGCCGTGCACATTGCGCCGAACATCAGGCTTGCACAGACTGCGAACATCATCGTGACGACGCCGCTGTCTCCAGTCATGAGCGCTGTGACAGAGGGTGAAGGCGCGGCTGGCGCGCAAGAATCGGGGATGGGTATCATTGGATGTTTCCAGAGCGCCGCGCGGCTAACTGGACGCAGCAAGCTTGAGCGGCTGGCCCGAACGCTGGCGCACATAAACCACTTTGTAGATGGTTAGCGTGAGCGGCGCATTGCTCCAGAAGGGAGCGGTCATCGCGAACGGCGTGTAAGTGTAAAAGACCTCGACGGCAGTGGCGGAATCACCCGCATAGAATGGCCAGCCGCTGGGCAGGATGCTGGACGATGTGATTTTTGAAGATGGTCCGTTCTTGCTCATCCAGGAGGCTTTCTGGGACCATGAAATCGTTGGCGAGCCTTTCGTGGGCGGGATCAACTGCACCACATTCGCGCCGCAGTTGTTAGTGTTGTCGCAAATGGACGTGAGTATCACGCCACCTTTCCCCTGGAGGTCGTTGGGTGCGGCGATCACGCTCGCCGCTTGCCAGATTGCGCCGAGATTACTGGCAGTGGCGGTAGATGGATCGTTGATGACCTGGGTCATCTGACCGACCGAATTGGCGAGCGTAAATGCCGTGCGCTCGACAATGCTAACTGCCCGCATATAGAGGTAGATTTCTGTGAACCCAAGCAGCACGAGGAACATCAATGGAACAATGAGCACGAACTCGATCGCGACACTGCCGCCGTCTGCACGCAGGAAGCGGCGCAATCGTGCATGTGAACCAACGCGTGTGATCGAGAGCGGCCGCCGGCTCTTGAACGTATTTTTCATTTTTCGTTCTGGACGATGTAGTTGCGCTGGAAGGTCAGCGTACTAACGCCGAGCAACTGGGGAATCCCGGAGAATCCAGGCATTTTCACGGTAATGTTGTAGGACACCACGTTGCCGAAATCGCCAAGGTCACTGGTGTAGTTGCTGGTGCCCACATTGCCATAGGATCCATAGTCGAGCGTCGCAATGGTCACGGTCGCACCTATTTTCTGCCAGCGTCCGAGAGTGGCCATCACAATTTGTTTGGCCTGATCCGCGCGGGTTCCCGAAGCCGGGTCCACGGTAGTCAGTCCGACCCGCGAAGCGGCTTGTGCGGCAAGTTGAACGGATGCATCCACGAACATGTCGAGCGCTATTTCCAGCGTCCCGAGGATAAGGATGAAGACGACCGGTCCGACAAGAGCAAATTCGATGGCCGAAACGCCGCGGCTGTCCGCCAGCATTCGCGCAAACGGCGCGAGCGGCCGGTGTGGTCCACGCGCTTTCATCGAACGCTCGCCGACTGGATTGCCACCGCCGGGACACGCTGAACGGTCGCGACGGGCAACGCTGCTGGCGCTGTACCTCCGGCTTGCGGCAGATGCGCACGCTGAATGTCGTAGAAACGGAGGTTGTCCTGTACAGACGCCTTCGGCAGGTCGTGGCCCAGAATCTCTGCGGCGGCCTCGCTGTTACCCATCAGCCCATAGGCAAGTGCGAGGTTCTGGCGTGCTTGTGGCGGAGCGCCCGGGTAACGCGTGACATCGAGCAGCACGTTGGCGCCTTCGCGTGGATTGCCGCCGAGAATCAGCGACAAGCCAAGATTGACGCTCAGCATGGGATCGCCGGGATTCGCGACGAGAGCCTGCTTGAGGACGGCCTGAGCGCCGGCGTGGTCGTTGTTCAGGTCGAGTGCGGCGCCAAGCCCGGCAGACGCTGTCGGGTCATTCGGAGCGCGGGCGAGTACGTCGCGATATGTCTTGATCGCGTCGTTGAAACGGCGCTGGTGTATCGCCACGCGCGCTGCCCCGATCATGGGCGTCACCGCATCCGCATCGATCTTGATTGCGCGGTCATAGTAGACACCCGCCCGCGTGAAATCGCCCACGGCGTAAAGCGTGTTACCGAGTCCAGTGGTCCCCGCGACCGACTTGGGGTTTGCCTGCAGCACCTTGTTGTACAACGTGGTCGCGAGTTCAATGTTGCCCGAGTCGAGTGCGGAGTCCGCGAGCCGCAATTCGCTCATGCTGCTCGGCATGTTGTTCTGGAGGACGGGCCTTACTTCGGAAACTTGCCGTGTCGTGGTGGTGCAGGCGGCGCATGCTGCAAGGGTCAGGAGGCCCAGAGCCAGCGCATAAAAACGTCGGGCCGCGCCGCCAGCGGCGGACAGGCACGTGGCGTCGGGAGCTTTATCGGTTTTCATTGGGTGGCCACATAAGCAAGGAGTTGGATGACAGCGGGGCCAGCCGCGATCGCGACGACCGCTGGCAGGATGAACAGCATCATGGGTACGACCATCTTCGGCGCGAGCTTCGCGGCCTTTTCTTCGAGCGAGAGAATGTGAGCAAGCCGCTCGGTGCGCGATAGGGTGCGCAATGCCGACGAGATCGGCGTGCCGTAACGCAGCGATTGCGTAAGCGTGGAGATCAACGCGCGAATGGAAGGCAGGTCGATTCGTTCCGCCAGTTCCTGCAGTGCGCGCGTGCTGTCGCCAGAGAGCTTGAGTTCGTCGGCGGTCAGGGCGAATTCGTCAGAGAGCGGCGGGCAGATCATCGCGAGTTCGTCGGCGACGCGCCGGATGCTGACGCCCAGACTGTTGCCCGCGTTCGTGCAGATCACGAGCAGGTCGAGCGCATCCGGCAGGCATCCGGCCATCGCTTTGCGGCGCCGCGACGAACGCCACGCAACGAAATATTCCGGCACGATCATGCCGACGATGAACACCGCCAGCATGAGGATGCCGCGGAACGCCGGGTACGCGCCGAGCACGGGGATATCCGACCCGAGCATGACGGTCAGCGCCGCACATGTCAGACCGAAGACAAACTTCACGGCGAGCAGGATGGAGACAGCGCGGGGGCCGCGATATCCGCTACGCACCATGGTTTTTTTCAGCTTCATCCGGTACTTCGCGTCGAAGAGCGGGAGCCTGTCGCCAATCCTTGCAAGCCGCAGCAGGGCCTTCGCACGTTTCGCCGGCGTCTCGTCCTCCTCGGCGCCACGACTATGGCCCACCCGCAGCTCGAGCGCGGCTGTGCGGGCCCGCTCGGCGATCCGGCCGCGCTTGCCGCCATGCTTGGTTGCCCACCATATCGCCAGGACCGCGAATAGCGCGAGCAGCATCGTCAGGTTGATGAGTGTTTCAATGCTTTCATTGCTCATCGCGATGTATCCAGTTTGGACATCTTGTTCACCACCATGAGTCCGATCGAGATCGAGATGGCCGCGAACGTCATCAGCTTGTGGCCCGCAGGCGTTCCGAACAGCACCATCAGATAATCGCGATTGAGGGCATACATGCTCAACATGATGATCACGGGAATCGCCGCCAGGATCTTGGTCGTGATGCGCGCTTCCCCGGTGAGCGCTTTGGTCTTCTGACGAATTTCACGCCGGGTGCGGACGATGCCTGCCAGGTTTTCCAGCGTCTCGCCGAGCTGGCCGCCAGTTTCGCGTTGCAAGAGCAGGCATACACAAAAAAAGGAGAAGTCCGCGATCTCGATACGGCTGACCGCGACCGCCAGCACCTCCTCTAGATCGAGGCCGACCTGGAGCGCGTCGCTCATGCGCTTGAATTCGCGCCGCAACGGTTCCGGGCATTCATCGGCCGCGGTGCCGATCACGTGCGTGACAGGCACGCCGGCACGCACTGCGCGAACGATCATGTCGATCACATCGGGGAAGGAATCGAGAAAGCGTTTGCGAAAGCGGTCAATCAGGAAGCGATACGCCTGCATTGCGCCGAGCACAGGCAATGCGGTCATCAGGATGGGCGTTGCGATGTCCGGCAACGGCATGAAAGTTGTCATGGCCAGCGCAAGCAACTCGCCTGCGATCGTGGCCGCTATCACGATGCGCAAACCCTTGGCCCCGGCCACCGTGTTCAGCCGCGCGAGCTTTGGCCGGGTCCATCGCGTCATGGCGTTGTCGCTCTGGATCACGTTGAAGAAGTCGGTTTCGAACTTGCCCGGTGTTTTCTTGTTCGCGGCGCTTACCGCAAATGCGAGGCGCATGCGCGCCTTGACGCGCGCGTCCGGCTGGTTCTTGCGAATGTCCTGGAGCGTGAACACCATCACGCCCAGCAGCAGGGCGGCGGCGAACGAACACATGGTCAGGAGGTCGACAGTGCTCATGACTTCATTGCATCGAGCAGGGCGTCTTCTAGCCCGTAATAAGCAGCCCGCGCGATAAAAGCCGGACGCATGGCCCCTACCTCGAACACGCCCTTGACCTCTTCGCTGTAGGCCGTCGCGTCGTAGCGGAACGTGAAGAGGTCCTGCGTGATGATGACGTCGCCCTCCATGCCGACAAGCTCGGTAACACGTGTGACACGGCGCATGCCGTCGCGCATCCGCTCGATCTGCACGATCATGTGCACGGCGCTCGCAATCTGGCGGCGGATCGACAACAGCGGCAGGTTGCCGTTTGCCATCATGACCATGCTCTCCAGTCGCGTGATGCCGTCGCGCGGCGTGTTTGCGTGGATGGTGGTCATCGAACCGTCGTGGCCGGTGTTCATGGCTTGCAGGACGTCGAACGCTTCAGGCCCGCGCGTTTCGCCGAGGATGATCCGGTCTGGACGCATCCGCAGCGCATTACGAACAAGATCGCGTTGCGCAACGCCGCCAAGCCCTTCGGC
>NZ_CAXTGZ010000108.1:0-14677 GCF_964243625.1 uncultured Caballeronia sp. | reverse complement strand
ACAACTTCCTGCAGTTGTTCTTCGGCTGGGAAGCAGTGGGTCTCGTGTCGTACCTGCTGATCGGTTTCTACTTCACGCGCCCGACGGCCATCTACGCGAACATGAAGGCGTTCCTGGTCAACCGCGTGGGTGACTTCGGTTTCCTGCTCGGCATTGGCCTGTTGCTGGCGTTTGCCGGATCGCTGAACTACGGTGATGTCTTCGCGCACCGCACGCAACTGGCCGGCATGACCTTCCCGGGCACCGACTGGGGCTTGCTGACGGTTGCATGTATTTGCCTGTTCATTGGCGCAATGGGCAAGTCGGCGCAATTCCCGCTGCACGTGTGGCTGCCCGACTCCATGGAAGGCCCGACGCCTATCTCAGCACTGATCCACGCGGCAACCATGGTGACGGCCGGTATCTTCATGGTCACGCGCATGTCGCCGCTGTTCGAATTGTCGGACTCGGCGCTGTCGTTCGTGACGGTGATCGGCGCGATCACGGCGTTGTTCATGGGCTTCCTCGGCGTGGTCCAGAACGACATCAAGCGCGTGGTGGCTTACTCGACGCTCTCGCAGCTCGGCTACATGACGGTTGCGCTCGGCGTATCCGCTTATCCGGTTGCCGTGTTCCACCTGGCCACGCACGCATTCTTCAAGGCGCTGCTGTTCCTTGGCGCGGGTTCGGTGATCATCGGCATGCATCACGACCAGGACATGCGCAACATGGGCGGCCTGCGCAAGTACATGCCGATCACATGGATCACGTCGCTGCTCGGTTCGCTGGCGCTGATCGGTACGCCGTTCTTCTCGGGCTTCTATTCGAAAGATTCGATCATCGATGCCGTGAAACTCTCGCATCTGCCGGGTTCGGGTTTCGCGTACTTCGCGGTGGTTGCAAGCGTGTTCGTCACTGCGCTCTATTCGTTCCGTATGTACTTCATGGTTTTCCATGGCAAGGAGCGTTTCCGCGGTCCGAAGCATCCAGAAAGCCCAATGGGTATCGAAGCGGCCCAGCACAGCCACGATGCGCACGGACATGATTCGCACGGCCACGATGATCACGGCCATGGTCATGGTCCGCACATCCCGCATGAAACACCTTGGGTGATCACGCTGCCGCTGATCCTGCTGGCGATCCCATCGGTGATCATCGGTGCGCTGGCGATCGGCCCGATGTTGTTCGGCGACTTCTTCGCGCACGGCGTGGTGTTCGATCGTGTGATCTTCATTGGTGAAAACCATCCGGCGCTGCATGAAATGGCCGAGGAATTCCACGGCTGGTTTGCGATGGGCCTGCATTCGGTAGCGGGTCTGCCGGTGTGGCTCGCGCTTGGTGGCGTGGTGGTGTCGTGGTTCCTGTATCTCAAGCGTACGGATCTGCCGGGCGTGATCAAGCAACGCTTCCTGCCGATCTACAACTTGCTCGATAACAAGTATTACCTCGACAAGATCAACGATGTCGTATTTGCAAAGGGTGCGGTTGCCATTGGCCGCGGACTCTGGAAAGAAGGCGATGTCGCCGTCATCGACGGGATCGTCAACGGCCTCGCGAAGTTCGTCGGCTGGTTTGCCGGTGTGATTCGCTTCCTTCAATCCGGTTACATCTATCACTACGCGTTCGCCATGATCATTGGCATGTTGGGGCTCTTGACCCTGTTTGTAACGCTCGGCGGCAAATAAGGCGGGGACACCTATCTATGCACTCTTTTCCAATCCTTAGTCTCGCGATCTGGTTACCGATCATTGTCGGTATCCTTGTACTGGCGGTAGGCAATGACAGCAATCCGGCGCCGTCGCGCTGGCTTGCACTGATCGGCTCGATCCTGGGCCTGATCGTCACCATTCCCTTGATTACCGGCTTCGACAATTCATCGGCTGCGCTGCAGTTCGAAGAAAACGTGAGCTGGATCCAGCGCTTCAACATCTCGTATCACCTGGGTGTCGACGGTCTTTCAATGTGGTTTGTCGTGCTGACCGCGTTGATCACCGTCATCACGGTGATCGCGGCATGGGAAGTCATCACGGTGCGCGTGTCGCAGTACCTGGCTGCGTTCCTGATCTTGTCGGGCCTGATGATCGGCGTGTTCTCGACCGCCGACGGCATGTTGTTCTACGTGTTCTTCGAAGCCACGCTGATTCCGATGTACATCATCATCGGTGTGTGGGGCGGGGCGAACCGGGTCTATGCCGCGTTCAAGTTCTTCCTGTACACGCTGATGGGCTCGTTGCTGATGCTGATCGCGTTGCTGTACCTGTACACGCAGACGCACACGTTCGATATCGCCACCTGGCATGCATTGAAGATCGGCTTCACGCCGCAGATATTGCTGTTCATCGCGTTCTTCATGGCCTTCGCCGTGAAGGTGCCGATGTGGCCGGTCCACACGTGGTTGCCTGACGCCCACGTGGAAGCGCCGACGGGCGGCTCGGTCGTGCTGGCCGCGATCATGCTGAAGCTCGGCGCGTACGGTTTCATCCGCTTCTCGTTGCCCATCGCGCCGGATGCCAGCCATTTCCTGGCGCCCGTGGTGATCACGCTGTCGTTGATCGCGGTGATCTACATCGGCTTCGTGGCGCTGGTGCAGGAAGACATGAAGAAGCTGGTCGCGTATTCGTCGATTGCGCACATGGGCTTCGTCACGCTCGGTTTCTTCATCTTCAGCACGCTCGGCATGGAAGGCGCGATCATCCAGATGATTTCGCACGGCTTCGTCTCGGGCGCGATGTTCCTGTGTATCGGCGTGCTGTATGACCGCATGCACTCGCGCCGGATCTCGGATTACGGCGGCGTGGTCAACGTCATGCCCAAGTTCGCGGCGTTCGCCATGTTGTTCGCGATGGCCAACTGCGGCCTGCCAGGTACGTCGGGTTTTGTCGGCGAGTTCATGGTGATCCTGGCTGCAGTGAAGTTCAACTTCTGGATCGGTTTCCTGGCAACGTTCACGCTGGTTCTCGGCGCGGCGTACACGCTGTGGATGTACAAGCGCGTGCACTTCGGCGCGATTGCCAATGAAAACGTCGCCAAGCTGAAGGACATCAGCAAGCGCGAATTCTTCATGCTGGCCGTGCTTGCTGTATTTACGCTGTACATGGGCCTGTACCCGAAGCCTTTCACCGATGTGATGCACGCATCCGTGGAAAATCTCCTCTCCCACGTCGCGCAGTCGAAACTGCCGCTGGCCCAGTAACGCGTGCGGAGGAAATAAAAGATCATGCAAAATGCCCCAATGAGTGCCCTGTTACCCGATGGACTGCTGATGTTGATGGTCGTCGTAGTGTGGTTGAACGACACCATCTACGGCGTGAAGAGCCGGCAAACGTCCTATTTCATCTCGGTCATTTCGACGATCGTGGTCGGCCTGTGGTTCGCCGTCCAGGCACTCGATCCCACGCCGCATTATTTCTTCACGCGCATGTACGTCGTCGATCCGTTCGCCAGCGCAATGAAAGCGGTGGTGACGCTCGGCTTCGCGGTATCGATCATCTATTCGCGCAAGTATCTTGAAGATCGCGATCTGTTCCGCGGTGACTTCTTCCTGCTCGGCCTGTTCTCGCTGCTCGGCCAGTGCGTGATGATCTCGGGCAACAACTTCCTGACGCTGTATCTCGGGCTGGAACTGATGTCGTTGTCGCTGTACGCCGTGATCGCGTTGCGGAAGGACTCGCCGCAGGCCAACGAATCCGCAATGAAGTATTACGTCCTTGGCGCGCTGGCTTCCGGTTTCCTGCTCTACGGCATCTCGATGCTCTACGGCGCGACCGGTTCGCTTGAACTGAACGAAGTGGCGAAGGCCATTGCAACTGGCCGTATCAACGACGCGGTGCTGCTGTTTGGCGTGATCTTCGTTGTCGCGGGTATTGCGTTCAAGATGGGCGCGGTGCCATTCCATATGTGGGTGCCTGACGTTTATCAGGGCGCACCGACTGCCATGACGCTGATCACTGGTGGCGGCCCGAAGGCTGCGGCCTTCGCGTGGGGTCTGCGTTTCCTGGTGATGGCGCTGTTGCCGCTGGCAGTCGACTGGCAAGAAATGCTGGTGATCCTTGCCGCGCTGTCGCTGATCGTGGGTAACGTCACGGGTATCGTTCAGAAGAACATCAAGCGGATGCTGGCTTACTCGGCAATCTCGAACATGGGCTTCGTGCTGCTGGGCATGCTCGCGGGCGTGGTCGAAGGCAAGGCCGATGGCGCGGCCGGTGCCTACAGCTCGGCGATGTTCTACAGCATCATCTACCTGATCACCACGCTCGGTACCTTCGGCGTGATCATGCTGCTGGCGCGCAAGGACTTCGAAGCCGAAACGCTCGATGACTTCAAGGGCCTGAACCAGCGTAGCCCGGTGTTCGCGTTCGTGATGATGATCATGATGTTCTCACTCGCTGGCATCCCGCCGATGGTCGGGTTCTACGCCAAGCTCGCCGTGCTGGAAGCGACCATGAACGCCGGTCTGACGTGGCTTGCAGTGCTCGCCGTGATGTCGTCGCTGGTGGGGGCGTTCTACTACCTGCGTATCGTCAAGCTGATGTACTTCGATGCACCGACGGACGCATCGCCGATCGTCGCCGACAACCTCAAGCGCGCGCTGCTCGCGTTCAACGGTCTTGCGGTGCTCGTGCTCGGCATTGTGCCGGGTCCGTTGATGAACGCTTGCCTGACGGCGATCACCCATACCTTGCCGTTCCAGTTGTAATGTCGGCTGCGGGCTGGTTTATCGTGTTGTTGGCGCTGGTCGGCGCCAACCTTCCGTTTGCGAATCAACGCATCTTCGCCGTCGTGCCAATCAAGGCAGCGAAGAAAAGCCCGTGGATTCGCCTCGCGGAATTGATCGTGCTTTATTTTGTCGTGGGCGCGCTCGGCTTTATGCTTGAGGCGCGTGCCGGAAACCGTTTTGAGCAGGGCTGGCAGTTTTACGCCGTGACGTTCAGCCTCTTTCTTGTGCTCGCGTTCCCCGGTTTCGCTTTCCAATATCTCGTCAAGCGCCGCTGACGGCCACGGCCGTCGCGGCTTGATCCACGCGTTTGGCGCCGGGTTCGTCGTTTGACGCGTTTCCTTCAAGGCGCATGATGGCTGACAGTTCTTCCCTCGACCCCAAGCATTCCGCCGACTCTTTCCCTGATTCCGATGCCGGCCTGATCGAGAAGACGGTCGAAAGCAAGTTGTTGCATCAGGGTAAATTCCTCACGCTGAAACTCGATACAGTCGAGCTGCCCGACGGGAAACACGCCACCCGCGAGTACGTCGAGCATCCGGGCGCGGTAATGATCCTGCCTCTTTTCGACGACGGCCGCGTGCTGCTCGAGCGGCAGTATCGGTATCCGATCCGCAAGGTGCTGCTCGAATATCCCGCCGGCAAGCTCGATCCCAACGAAAGCGAGCTCGCATGCGCGAAACGTGAATTGCACGAGGAAACGGGTTACACGGCGCGCGAATGGTTCTTCCTGACCCGAATTCATCCGGTGATTTCGTACTCGACCGAGTTCATCGACTTGTATCTGGCGCGCGGTTTGACTGCGGGCGAGAACAAGCTGGACGAGGGCGAGTTCCTCGAGACGTTCATTGCGGATCGGTCGCAAATCTTCGAGTGGATCAAGAGCGGCCAGATCAGCGATGTAAAAACGATCATCGGCAGCTTCTGGCTCGAGAAGGTGATGTCGGGCGAGTGGAAACTAGGCGATCCGGTCAGCGAATAAGCAAATCGAGAGAAAAAAAGCGGCCTGCGGGCCGCTTTTGCGTTTGTGCGTTTCATCAAAAACAACGCCATCAAGCGCGCGAAGGACCAGCGGGCTAAAATCGACCACCTGTTTTCTCGATTCATCCAAAAGTCGCAGACGCAAATTTACGAACGACCGTTCACAAAACGCGCTTTTGCGATTAAACTTTCTGGCAAGCCCTGATTAGCATGAAGGTTCTCGACTTGAAGTGCTCGCACGACCATCGGTTCGAAGGCTGGTTTGCTTCGTCCGATGAGTTTGAATCCCAGTTGTCGCGCAAGCTCGTGGCTTGTCCGGTGTGTTCCACGACTGAAGTAAGCCGCATGCCATCGGCACCGCGGCTGAACCTGTCCACCACACGTTCCGACCGTACCGAGCAGGCAAGCAGCGGCAGCAACGTTACGCCGCAAGCGGCCCCGCAGCAGCCGGATCAGGCGGTCCAGGCGCGTGCGCTGCAATTCATGCGGGAATTTCTCGCGAAGACCGAGAACGTGGGCGACCGTTTTGCCGAAGAGGCGCGGCGCATGCATTACGACGAAGCGCCGGCGCGCAATATTCGCGGCGTCGCTACGCCTGAAGATGCGCACGCATTGATGGAAGAAGGCATCGACGTGATGCCGCTGCCCGTGCCGGCCGCACTGAAAGAGCCGCTGCAATAAGCCGACGCCCGTTGGCTTAGCGCACGTCTCCTCGTGGCCGACCCGGGTCATGACAGGAGACGAGAGCGCATGGACCTGAACTATTCCCCCGCGGACAACGCGTTTCGCGCAGACATTCGCGCCTGGCTCGACGCCAATCTGCCGCAAGCCTTGCGGACCAAGGTACTCGATCACAAACGGTTAAGCCGCGACGACTATGCGAGCTGGCACAAGCTGCTTGGCACGCGCGGCTGGTCTGTCGTCGCCTGGCCGAAGGAATTTGGCGGTCCGGGCTGGAACGCCACGCAGCGCCATATCTGGGATGAGGAATGCGCGCGTATTGGTGCGCCAGGCGTGTTGCCGTTCGGGGTATCGATGGTCGCACCGGTCCTCATGAAATATGGCAGCGATGCGCAAAAAGCCCATTACTTGCCGCGCATTCTCGATGGCACCGACTGGTGGTGCCAAGGATATTCCGAACCCGGTTCGGGCTCCGATCTGGCATCGCTGAGAACGCGCGCCGAACGTCAGGGCGACCACTATCTGGTCAATGGCCAGAAGACCTGGACCACGCTCGGCCAGTTCGCCGACATGATGTTCTGCCTCGTGCGCACGGACAGCGGCGCGAAGAAGCAGGAAGGCATCTCGTTCTTGCTTATCGATATGAAAACGCCCGGCATCGCCGTGCGTCCCATCATCACGCTCGACGAAGACCACGAAGTCAATGAAGTCTTCTTCGAAGACGTGAAAGTGCCGCTGGAAAACCTCGTCGGCGAAGAAAATCGCGGCTGGACGTATGCGAAGTATTTGCTCGGGCATGAACGCACGGGCATCGCACGCGTCGGGCAGTCCAAGCGCGAACTGGTGTTCCTCAAACGACTTGCCACTGATCAGAAGAAGGGCGGAGCAACGTTGTTGAAGGACCCTGTGTTCGCTGCAAAGATCGCGGCGCTCGAAATCGAGATCATGGCGCTTGAAGTGACCGTGCAGCGCGTGGTCGCGAGCGAAGCGAATGGCCGCGGGCCGGGACCGGAAGCATCGATGCTGAAAATCAAGGGCACCGAAGTCCAGCAAGCGTTGACCGAGTTGATGGTTGAAGCCATCGGACCCCAGGCCGCCGCGTTCGATCCCGAGTATCTCGAAGGCGAACGCGAGCACAGCCTCGCAGGCGATGACGACGCGGCGCCGGTCGCCGCGTACTACTTCAACTTCCGCAAGACATCGATCTATGGCGGTTCGAACGAAATTCAAAAAAACATCATCGCGCAGATGATTCTGGGCTTGTGAGGAGCGGCACATGGACTTCAATTTCACCGATGAACAACAGCAATTCCGTGATGCCTTGCGCCGTTATCTCGACAAGGAATACACGTTCGATGCCCGCCAAAAGATCGTGGCATCCAAGGAAGGTGTCGATGCAAAACACTGGACTGCCTTCACCGAATTAGGCCTCACGGCTTTGCCCGCGCCGCAAGCGTGTGGCGGATTCGATGGTGGTCCGGTCGACATGCTCGTCGTGATGCAGGAACTCGGGCGTGCGTTGGTCGTCGAGCCCTACTGGTCGACGGCGGTGGGTATCGAAGCGTTGCGGCTCGTTGGCGATCAGTACGCGAACGCCTTGCTCGAGCGCGCGGCTGCCGGCGAGATCAAACTTGCCGTGGCGTTTCATGAACCGCATGCGCGCCATGACCTGTTTTCCATCGCAACCACGGCGCAGATCCAGGGCGGCCAATTCACCTTGAACGGTGAGAAGTCGCTGGTCCAACACGGCGCACAGGCCGACGTATGGATCGTGCCCGCAAGGCTGAACGGCGAAGTTGCCCTGTTCGCCGTTGCGCGCGATTCGGGCAACGTGGCGATCACTGAATACCGGACGATCGATGGCCAGCGTGCCGCTTCCTTGAAATTCACGGGCACGCCGGCCACACGCCTGGGCAATGCGCAAACCGGGGCCGCGACACTTGAACATATCGCGGATTACGCGACGTTCCTGCTCTGCGCCGAAGCCGTCGGCGTGCTCGATGCGCTCAATCACGCGACGGTCGAGTACACGAAGGAACGCAAGCAGTTCGGCACGCCCATCGCGCGGTTTCAGGCGTTGCAGCATCGCATGGTCGAGATGCTGATCCACGCTGAGCAGGCACGTTCGATCACGTATCTGGCGGCTGCCCGCTACACGAGCAATGACGCGGACGAACGCCGTCGCGCGATTTCTGCAGCGAAAGCACGGGTCGGTCAGGCGGCACGTTTCGTCGGTCAGCAGGCCGTGCAACTTCACGGCGGGATGGGCGTAACTAATGAAGTCGCGGCGGCACACTGGTTCAAGCGCTTGTCGATCATCGAGACAACGTTGGGCGACGTCGATCATCATCTGGAGCGGTTTGCATCGCTGCCAGGATTCGCCGACACTAACGTTTGAATAATCGACGCTTCATAAAAGGAGAATGGGGATGACATTCAGCTATGAGGATTTCAACGTCGGCGATGTAGCCGAACTCAGCGCGCATACGTTTTCGAAAGAGGAGATCATCGATTTCGCCGGACGTTACGATCCGCAGCCTTTTCACCTGAGCGAAGCGGGCGGCGAAGCATCGCCGTTTCGCGGACTGGTTGCGAGCGGATGGAACACCTGCTCCGCGATGATGGGCATTCTCGTGCGCGACATGCTGGCCGATTCCACATCGATGGGCTCGCCCGGGCTCGACAACATCCGCTGGCTCAAGCCGGTTCGCGTGAACGATACCGTGCGGTTGACGGTGCGCGTGTTGAGCAAGCGTGTTTCCGAAAGCAAGCCGGATCGCGGCATTGTCGGAACGCGTTGGGAAGCTTATAACCAGAATGGCGAGCTGGTCTTGACGGTGGATTCGGCGGCGATATTCGGGCTGCGTCATCCGGAAAATACGCAATGACGCTCGCCTCAGCAGCAGATGTGAAAGCCGCGGAGGGCGGCGAGGAATACGTGAGCGGGTGGCTGGAAATAGATCAGTCGCGCGTGAACCGGTTCGCCGATGCCACCGACGACCATCAATGGATTCACGTCGACGTTAAACGGGCGAACAAAGAGTCGCCGTTTGGCGGACCGATTGCGCATGGCTTCCTGACGTTGGCGCTCGTGCCGAAATGGCTTGAGCAATGCGTTCCGCTGCAGCAGAAACTCGGCGTGAACTACGGCACCAACAAGGTCCGGTTCATGTCACCGGTTCTGGTTGGTTCGAAGTTGAGAGCGCGTTTCTTGGCTGAGAAGGTGACTGACCTGGAGCAGGGCGGCGTGCAGGTGATCTGGCGCGTGACTATCCAGAAAGAAGGCGCTGAGAAACCGGTCTGTGTCGCTGAGTTTATTACACGGCACTATTTCTGAAGTTCGTGTCCCGGTGACTTCTTTTTCGGAGCCGTCAAAGAAGTCACCGCATTGCTCAACGCTTACGCGTACCGGGCTAATTCAAGTTTTGCGACCGCATTCCGATGCACTTCGTCGGGTCCATCGGCGAGGCGCAATGTCCGTGCGTGCGCATACGCATAAGCGAGCGGGAAGTCGTCCGATACACCCCCGGCCCCATGCGCCTGAATCGCCCAGTCGATGACCTGACACGCGATGTTCGGCGCAACGACCTTGATCATCGCGATCTCGCCGCGGGCGCCCTTGTTGCCGGCTGTGTCCATCATGTAGGCCGCTTTCAGTGTGAGCAAGCGCGCCTGTTCGATCATGATCCGCGCTTCGGCAATGCGCTCTTGCGTTACGCCATGCGCTGCGATCGGCTTGCCGAATGCAACCCGTTGCGATGTCCGTCTGCACATGAGTTCGAGCGCGCGCTCGGCTAATCCGATCAAGCGCATGCAATGATGAATGCGTCCGGGCCCAAGACGCCCTTGCGCGATTTCGAATCCGCGCCCCTCGCCAAGCAACACATTCGATGCAGGCACGCGCACATTCTCAAGCGTAATGTCCATGTGGCCATGCGGCGCGTCGTCGTAACCGAAGACCGAAAGCGGCCGATGCACCGTAATGCCCGATGAATCCGCAGGGACGAGGATCATCGATTGTTGCTGATGTTTTGGCGCTTCCGGATCGGTCTTCCCCATCACGATATACACCTTGCAGCGCGGATCGCCCGCACCCGATGACCACCACTTGTGACCGTTGATCACATAGCTGTCGCCATCGCGCACGATGCTGCACTGGATGTTGGTCGCATCCGACGAAGCCACGTCCGGCTCCGTCATCAGGAACGCCGAACGGATCTCGCCTTGCAGCAGCGGCTCGAGCCATTGCTGCTTGTGCTGATCGCTGCCATAACGTTCGATGGTCTCCATGTTGCCCGTGTCGGGCGCGCCGCAATTGAACACTTCGGGCGCCCAAGGCACGCGTCCCATGATCTCGCAAAGCGGCGCGTATTCCAGATTGCTCAACCCTGCGCCACGTTCCGATTCGGGCAGGAAGAGATTCCACAGGCCGGCATCGCGCGCGTGTTGCTTGAGCGTTTCGATCAGCTCAAGCGGTATCCACGCATCGCCCTTTGCCCGGTTTGCCGCGATTTCCTGATTGAACGCGCGCTCGTTCGGATAGATGTGTTCATCGAAGAAAGCGGCCAGCTTGTGGCGCAGTTCCTGCACTTTCGGCGTGTAGTCGAAATTCATCTCGTCTCCTGTTCCTGATGTTTTATCCGGTCACTTTTTGCGCGTAAGACCATGCGAGTTCGGCCATCGGCCTGGCACGTTTGCCTGCATCGATCGCTTGTGCGCTCGCTGCTGTGCCCTCGCTCACGCGCTTCATGATTCCCTGCAGGATCGCGGCGATGCGGAACATGTTGTAGGCGAGGTAGAAATTCCAGTCGCCTTCGATCTTCAGGCCGGTGCGTTCGAGATATTGCGTGACGTAGGTCTGTTCGTCCGGAATGCCGAGCGCCGCCCAGTCGAGTCCGCCGATACCGCGAAATTGCGTCGGATCGACATGCCACGCCATGCAGTGATAGGCAAAGTCGGCGAGGGGATCGCCGAGCGTGGACAACTCCCAGTCGAGCACGGCGAGAACGCGCGGTTCTGTCGGGTGAAAGATCAGGTTGTCGAGCCGGAAGTCGCCATGAACAATCGACACGCTTTCGCCGCCGCGCGGAATATGTTTCGGCAGCCACTCGATCAGCTTGTTCATCGCTTCGATGGGTTCGGTTTGCGACGCAAGGTACTGCTTGCTCCATCGGCCGATCTGGCGCTCGAAATAGTTGCCCGGCTTGCCGTAGGTGTCCAGACCCGCTTTGATGATATCGACCGAATGCAAAGCTGCGATCACGCGATTCATTTCATCGTAGATGGCGCCGCGCTCGGCGGGCGTCAGGCCCGGCAGCGCCTGGTCCCACAACACGCGGCCCTCGATGAACTCCATCAAATAGAACGCGCGGCCAATCACGCTTTCGTCATCGCATAGCGCAAACATCTTCGCAACCGGTACGTCCGTGTCGGCAAGCGCATCCATCACGCGGTATTCACGATCAATGGCATGCGCCGATGGCAACAGCTTCGCCGCCGGTCCCGGCTTTGACCGCATCACATAACTGCGCGAGGGCGTGATCAGCTTGTACGTGGGGTTCGACTGGCCGCCGGCGAATTGTTCGACACTGACTGGCCCGACGAAACCTTCGATATGCGTTTCAAGCCACGCTGACAGCGCTTCCATGTCGAACTGTTGGCGCTCGTTGACGGGCCGCGTTCCTTCGAACGCCGAGAAATCCTGCTGTACGGGCAAGGGCGCGTCGTTTGAAGCCATCGTTGTCTCCTCCGGATTGCGTTCATAGGCTGGTCCACATGCAGCGTCGCGCTTCGAAGTGCTGTTGTCGCTGCTTGCGCGGTTACTTCAAGGCTGACGTGTATCGCACGAATTGTTCGTAGAGCAATTCCATGGTCGTGTTGCGCGCGCTTGCGTGAAGGGGCGACGGCGGCGAATGATTCAGCGCGCGGATGACCCAGTCGCCGGGTTTGTCGCCGATATCGAGCGCGTTGATGCATCCCGTTGTCTGCGACAGATGCCCGAAGAACATGCGTCCGCCGCCCGTGATCGCGTGCGACAACAACGCGCGATTCACGCCGCCGTGCAATACCAGCAACGCGGTGTCCCAGGATGAATCGTCCCGCAGCCGCTGCAGTGGCGGCAACACACGATCCAGCAATTCGCCGATGGTCTCGCCGCCAAGGAACGCAGTTGTTTCAGGCACGATGCCGTCGAACACGCTGAGAAACGCGCGCTCGATATCCTTCGCGGGCAGGTTGCTCAAGCGTCCGCCGCGGATCTCTTCCCATTCCGGCCAGACATCGATTGCGATTTCCTGACCCGTTTCAGCCAGCACGCGCTGTGCCGTCTCGATCGTTCTCGGCAGACCGCTGACAATGACCTTGTCGAAGCGGATCTGCTGCGCCTTGAACTCGCTTCCGGCCGCGGTCGCTTCGTCGCGGCCGCGTTCATTGAGCGGCACGCCCATTGGATCGATGGCGCGCCCGGTTGCATCGAAATACGTCACGTCGCCGTGACGCATCAGGAAGATGCGGCGGCGTTTTGGGAGTTCGTAGGGTGTGGTCATCATTTGTAGAGCGGTGGCCGCTTTTCGAGGAACGCGTTGATGCCTTCGAGCGCGTTGCCGTTATGGAGCGCGTCGACAAAACCGTCGCGTTCGGCGTCGAGTTGTTCGGCAAGCGATTGCGTTTCAGCCGATGCGATCAGCGTCTTGATCTGCGCCAGCGCTTTCGGCGCCATGCGGCCGAGTTCGTCGGCCCAGGCGATGGCGGTATCGAGCGCCGCGCCGGGTTTCGTCACGCGATTCACCACGCCGGCTTCGTGCAGACGTGTGGCGCCGATCGGCTTGGCCTCAAGCAGGATCTCGGTCGCAAGCGCACGTGGCAAGGCGCGCGTGAGGAACCACGAGCCGCCGCCATCGGGCGTGAGGCCCACGCGGGCGTACGACATCACGAACTTGGCGTCATCGGCAGCGACGAGCAGGTCGCACGCCAGCGCGAGCGAGAAGCCCGCGCCCGCTGCCGCGCCTTCCACGGCCGCGATCACCGGTTTTGTGGATGACCTCAGCGCCACGATCCATTCGCCCAGCATGTCGATGCTCGCCGCTTGCACCGATGGCTCCTTCGCGCGATTTTCAAGCAGGCGGTTCAGGTTGCCGCCGGCGCAAAAGAAGTTGTCGGCGCCGGTCAGCACGATCGCGCGCACGGATGTATCGCGCTCGGCCGTGTTCATCGCCTCGATTCCGGCTGCGTACATATCCGGGTGCAACGCGTTGCGCGCGCCCGGATTGGACAGCTTCAGAACGAGCGTAGTGTCGCTTTCGGCCGGCCGCGCGGAGAGCAATTCGGCGCTCATTCTGCTGCCTCATCGAAGGAGAGTGACAGGCCAAGCTGTGCGCGACGCGTCAACCACGGCGACGGGCGATAACGCGGGTCACCCAGCACGCCCTGGATGTTGCGCAGAATGGTGAGGATGGTCGTCGCACCGAGTGCGTCGCCGAGTGCGAGCGGACCACGCGGATACCCCAGCCCGAGCGTCACGGCGAGATCGATATCGGCGGGTGAAGCAATACGCTGCTGCGCGATGTCGCAACCAATATTCACGATGGTCGCCACCACGCGTTGCGCAACGAACCCCGTGGAATCGCGGATCACGGTGACAGGAACGCCGTCGAAAGCGAAGAGGGCGTGCGCAGCGTCGCGGAACTCGGCCGTGGTCGCGGGCGTGGTCATGATGGTGCGGCGGTTGGCATCGGCGAGCGGGAACAGCGTGTCGATGGCAACCGTACGCGACGCATCCAGCTTTTCCGCGACGCATGCCGTGGTTGCATCGTGGCCGAGCGGCGTCACGATGATCAGCGAATCCGGCGCGGGCGTGCCGCCGGTATCGATGGTGACATTCGTTTCCATCTTCGCGATCAGCCGGAACACTTCCTCGCGCGCCTGGACCGACGCACGGCTCACCCAGACGCGCCGTGGCAGCGTGGTCGGCGCAGGCGCTTCTTCGGGCGTCTGCTGCTTGCCATCGACGTACTTATAGAAACCTTCGCCGACCTTGCGCCCGATCAACCCGCCGGCAAGCCGCGTCCCGGTAATCGGCGACGGCGTGAATCTTGGTTCCTCGTAAAACTGGTGATAGATCGACTCCATCACCGGATGCGAAACGTCGAGCGCGGTCAGGTCGAGCAACTCGAACGGTCCGAGTCTGAAGCCGGCCTGCTCGCGCATGATCCGGTCGATATCGGCAAAACTCGCCACGCCTTCGCCGGCGATCCGCAAGCCCTCGGTGTTCATGCCACGCCCGGCGTGATTCACGATGAAACCGGGCATGTCCTTCGCGCGCAC
>NZ_CAXTGZ010000107.1:0-14709 GCF_964243625.1 uncultured Caballeronia sp. | reverse complement strand
AACGCGCGGTAGCCTAAAAAGCAGCAACCCGGCCTCAACCCCGACCCAACCCCGACCCAGCCCGAGAACCCCCGCCCCGCCCTCCGGAAACCTCCCCATTGCGCCAGCAATTTCCACTTGCTACCTTCCCCGGTCAGACCAAAAAAAACCCACCCTCGATGCCACCGACCGAAAACTTTCACTTCCTGCTGCTACCGGAGTTTTCCTCCATCGGCTTCATGTCGGCGATCGAACCGCTGCGCGTGGCAAATCGCTTTCGCGGCGAACTGTATCGCTGGCATATTCTAAGCATCGACGGCGGCCCGGTCTGCGCCAGCAACGGCATCTCCCTGAACGCCGAATGCGCCCTCGCCGACGTCAAATCAGCTCAGAACGTGATCGTGGTCGCCGGGTTCAACCCGCTCGACCAATACTCCCGCGAACTCGCCGAATGGCTCCGCAAGTTGGACCGCGCAGGCACAACGCTCGGCGGTATCGATACAGGCAGCTTCATCCTCGCCGAAGCCGGCCTCCTTCAGCACGAACGCGTGACCTTGCACTGGGAAGCGGCATCGGCGTTTCGGGAACGCTATCCATCGCTGGCGGTAAGCCAGGAGCTGTTCGAAATCGATGCACGGCGCATCACGTGCGCGGGCGGCACGGCTTCCATCGACTTGATGCTGGATCTGATCGGCCGCCGCCACGGCGCGGAACTCGCCGCGCAGGTCTCCGAGCAATTCGTGCTCGGCCGTATCCGGCAGCGTTCGGATCATCAGCGCATGGAGATCGCGGCGCGCTACGGCATCCACAATCGCAAGCTGATTCAAGTAATCGGCGTGATGGAACAGCACATGGAGGAACCACTGTCGCCAGATGCACTGGCAGAGGAAATCGGTGTGACGCGGCGTCAGCTCGAACGCCTCTTCTGCTCGGCGCTGAAAGACACACCGACACATTTTTATCTCGGGCTGCGCCTGGCGCGTGCCCGGGAGTTGCTGCAGCAAACCGATATGTCGATCACGACGGTTTGCGTGGCGTGCGGCTTCGAATCACCATCGCATTTCTCGCGCACTTATCGCACGCGCTTTGGTTCAAGCCCGCGACAGGACCGCGCTTCGCCACGCGCGGCGGTCCCGCTTCAGGATACCGCCGCGCTGGCTTGATCGATCTAGAACGAGTGACGCAAGCCGATACGAACGTCGCTTTGCGTATTCGATGTCGATGGCGTGAAGCTATAGCCAATGACCGCATCCACTCCGTTCGATGCCCTCAGATAGTCGCCCGAGATGTAAAGATCGGTACGCTTGGACAAGAGGTAATGAAGCGCAAGCGAACCCATGTTCCACTTGTGTCCTTCGAAAGCCGTGAACTGATAACCGCCGTAAAGAATAAGCGCCGGCGTGAAGTTATAGGACGCACCGCCTTCGCCCACATGCATGTGCGATGACTGTCCAAAACCCTTGATGGTCGTGTACGTATAGTTGCCGAGCAGCATCAGGTTTCCGAACGCATACGACGAACCGATGCCGTAAGTCGCCTGGCTATCGACGGCAAGGGGAGTGCTGCTGAACAGGTCGTTGACCGCGCCGGTCGCCGGGTCCACGGTCGCAACGGTCTGGCCGAGGAAGGTCTTCGTGCCGATCATCGCGTAGGGATCGAATGCGTAGATGCCGTTCGGGTTGTTCAGGCGTGTATAGGCCGTGCCAATGGTGAAATCGCCGTGCGCATAATGCGCGCCCGCGCTGTACGCGCTTTGCTGATGAAAGTTTCCCGACACATTGCCGAACGAATACATGCCGCCAAATGTGAGGCCGCTGATATTGGGCGACATGTACTTGATCGCGTTCGGCAAACGGTCGCCGTTCATCCGGTCGAAGTCGCCCTGGTGGATCGCGTAGCCGCTCGCGAACGAGGAAATGTTGTAGCCCTCCATGAACTCGTTGGTCATGTCGAGCTGGTTACCCAGCGATATTGTCCCCCACTGGCTCTGCAAGCCAACGTATGCCTGGCGTCCGAACTCGGCGCCACCAAACGCGTATTTGCCGGTGCCGATATGAAAACCCGATTCAAGTGCGAAAATCGCCTTCAATCCGCCGCCGAGATCTTCAACGCCCTTGAAGCCCAGCCGGTTGCCGTACGAGATGCCGTCCTCGAACCTGAAGGCGTGCGAACCGCCCGTGTTGTTCACGTAGGTGATACCCGCATCCAGAATGCCGTACAGGGTCACGCTGCCTTGCGCGTGGACCACGGCGGGTGCGGATACGGCGCTTGCGCTCAATGCAAGGGCCGCCAGCTTTGCGGCATTTCGCTTCTTCATCGTTGATTCTCCCTGATACCCGTGTTTGCTCGTTCGTTGGATAAAGCGTGTCCCGCGCTGCTCCAGCGAAGCCGCCACGAAAGCCGGCGCCGCGCAACGCTTCCCGCTCGATTTTTATTGCAGAGACTGGCTTGGTACGGTGATCTGAAGCTTGTGACGCCGGCGCCTGCTGCGGTACTTTCCGATGCAGGAACCAGCCATGCAAAAGTACGAGTCCATATTTACCGGGGCTCGACGGTTTGCGACGCAAACCTGCCTATGTGCGACGTGTGTTGTTATTTGGAGCCAAGCGCGGTTTGTACGGCTTGCAAACCATTTCCGCCTGTGGCGGTGGTCACGCCATCGAGCCAGCCCTTCACGACATCGGGATTGCGCTTGAGCGCCGCTGTGGCAGCGGTGTCAATGTTGGTCTTGTTTTCCAGCACGTCCGTGATGATCCCGTTCTCGAGGTCGACGTTGAAGGTCATCTGCTTCAAGAGGCGTCCAACGTTAGGGCATTCGCCGATATACCCGGTCCGTGCAACTGTGTTTACCGTCGCGCCGCCAAAGTTCGGACCGAAGTATTTGTCGCCGCCATCAAGGTAAGTGAGATGGAACTTCGTGTTCATCAGATGCGGTTCCCATGCGAGGAACACGATCCATTTCTTCTCGCGGACAGCGCGTTCGACTTGCGTGAGCATGCCGGTCTCGCTCGACTCGACGAGCTTCCAGCCGTTGAGTCCGAAAGCCTTTTCATCGACCATCTTCTTGATATTCTGGTTCGCCGGCGCGCCCGGTTCAATGCCGTAGATCTTGCTTTCGAACTTGTCCGCGTTCTTCTGCAAATCGGCGAACGTATGGACGCCGGCCGCTGCCACATAGTCGGGAACCGCGAGTGTGAACTTGGCGTTGGTCAGGTTCGGATGCACGACCTCGATCGATTTTTCATCGACGAAAGGTTTGACCATCGGTGCTTGCGCAGGCATCCAGTTGCCCAGGAACGCGTCGATCTGCCCTTTCTTCAAACCCTGGTAGGTGATCGGCACCGAGAGATTCGACACGGTCTGCTTGTAGCCCAATGCCTTCAGCACGACGCCGGCCATGGCGTTGGTTGCATCGATATCAGTCCAGCCCGGGTCTGCCATCTTCACCTGCAAGCAGCTTTGAGGCTCGGCCGCAATCACCGATCCGACGGATACGCATAGCGCTGCGATGCAGAATAATGCTTGTTTGAAGGGCTTTTTCATGGTGGCTTCCTGTGGGTGTGTTTTTATGCGAGCGCTTGTTTATTTTTTGACAGCGGGGAAACGTGCCATCGCTTCAAGCGTGTCCAGGTCGATGTGATTTCGCATGTAACGCTGGCTGGCATCGACTGACGGCTGCCAGTCCCATGACTCGATCACGCCCTGCGTGGTGGCGTCGAAATGGAATTGACGGCGGCGCTGGCTCTGCACGACTTCCTCTCGCAGCTTTACGAGGTCCCAACGCCGCGCGATTTCCTTGACGAACGCAGCGACCCGCTCCGCATGTTCCGGATGCGTCGCGAGGTTCGTTCGTTCCAGCGGATCGGCAGTGACGTTGAAGAGCTGGTCGGGGTCGGCCGGCGTATGGATGAACTTGAAATCGCCGCGACGCAACATGACGATGGGCGCAATCGCGCCTTCGGCAAGGTACTCAGCGATGGCTTCATCGTGCGCCCCGGAGTCGCCGCGAAGATGCGGCACGAGGCTTTGACCATCGAGCGTGTCGGGCCACGCGGGCCGCGCCGAACCGCGGCCGAGCTCAACGAGCGTTGGCAGCAAGTCGAGATGCGAGACCGAAGCCTTCACGTGACCCGCCTCGAATTGCCCGGGCGCATGCACGATCAGCGGCACGCGGCAACCGCCCTCGAAGAACGTCATCTTGTACCAAAGGCCGCGTTCGCCGAGCATCTCGCCATGATCGGACGTCACGATGACGATGGTGTCATCAGCCATGCCGGACTGATCGAGCGCTTCGAGGATCGCGCCGAACTGGGCGTCGACGTAAGAAATCGCGCCGTAATACGCGTGACGCGCATTGCGGATCTGCTGATCGGTCGGCGGCGTCTTGTCGGTTTCGCAGACATGGCGAAGGCGCTTTGAATGCGGATCGGCGGCGTCCAGCGTGTCGCGATACGAAGGCATCTGGATGTCTTCATCGCGATACATGTCCCAGTACTTCTGCGGAATCGCGTAAGGGTCGTGCGGATGCGTCAGGGAAGCCACCACGCAAAACGGCCGCGCATCTTTGCCGGCTTGCCGCTCACGCGCTATGTCGAACAGCTTCTGGCGCGTGGTGTAGGTGACTTCATCGTCAAAATCGAGCTGGTTGGTACGCACGCAAGGACCTGCATCAATAACCGAACTCATGTTGTGATACCAGCTCGGGCGGGTCTGGAAGTCATCCCAGTTCGGCGTCCAGCCAAAGTCGGCGGGATAGATGTCCGTGGTCAGGCGCTCTTCAAAACCATGCAACTGGTCGGGACCGCAGAAATGCATCTTCCCCGAAAGAACGGTCCTGTACCCCTCGGCACGCAGGTAATGCGCAAACGTCAATGTTTGCGATGGAAATTCGGCGGCGTTATCGTAGGCACCTATGTTGGACGGCAACTTCCCGGACAAGAATGAAAAACGCGACGGCGCGCAAAGCGGGCTCGCGCAGTAGGCGGAATCGAACACCACGCCGCGCGCCGCGAGCGCGTCCATGTTCGGCGTTTTTGTCGCATGATGACCATAGGCCGATAACGCGAACGGCGTCATCTGGTCGGCCATCAGGATGAGGATATTTTGTCTTGGCTTAAGCATCGGGGCGAGGCTCGAATAGAATCGGAAGGTGGAACGCTGGCACACTGCATCGCGTATCACTATTGCCGTTCAAATCGCGGCTGTGAAGAGAGCAAAACGTTATGAGCTCATAAGGGGCACTTATGTCGAGACAGGATCGTTTGCCGCCAATGCAGGCGTTATCCATGTTCGAGTCCGCCGCGCGTCTCGCCAGTTTTACGGCGGCCGCGCGTGAGCTCGGCTCCACGCAGCCGGCCGTCAGCCAGCGCGTGGTGCAGCTCGAAGAGAATCTCGGCGCGCCGCTCTTCGAGCGTGGGCATCGCGGCGTGACGTTGACCGAAGACGGCGTGCGCCTCTTCGAAGCGGTGCGCCAGAGTCTCGAAACCATCCGCATCGCCACGAACGATATCCGCGCGCGTCATGCCGCACCTTCGCAGCAGTCGCTCAACCTTCTGACCGACTTCGGCTTTGCGACATACTGGTTGATGCCAAGGCTCTCGCAATTCAAGGCGCTCATGCCTGACGTCGATGTAAGGATCACCACCGCGCAAGACGTCCTGGCGGCGGAGCACGATCATGCGGATATCGTGATCGGCTTCGGCCACGTTGCCATGAACTGGCCCGGGCGCGGCGCACTCAAGCTGTTTCCGGAACAGGTCACGCCCGTATGCAGCCCCGCGTTTCTCGCGCGGCATGGCAAACCGGTAAGACCATCAGACCTGAGCGAATGGCCGTTGTTGCACCTTGAACCGACGAATCCGGAACGATGGCTTTCATGGCACGGATGGTTCGCCGCGCACGGGCTGACCGCGCCGCCCGCGCATCGCGGCATTACATTCAACAGCTACGGCTTCGTAGCGCACGCCGCGATCATGGGCCAGGGCGTGGCCCTCGGATGGGCGCCGCTCGTGGACGAACTCATCGCAAGCGGGCAACTGGTACAACTATTCGATAAACCAGTCATGACCGATGGCGGATATCTGCTCAGCTCACCGCGCGCACAAACAACGGCAGTTTGCGCATTCCGCGACTGGCTGCTGGCCGAGTGCGGCCTGGCTTCCCATACCCCCGCTTGACGCTCCGATACCATCATCACGGCGCATAACTTCTAGCCGCAGTCCTGTGCGGTTTGCTCTACTGCGAAGTACACGCGCTGCCTTCGCGGCGCTGCCCTTTGCAGAGTGGAGAACCGCATGTCCAGCGATATGGCGTCTATAGCCCAACCCCATCGACTCGTGCTCACGGTCGCTTGCCCAAGCGCCGCGGGCCAGGTTGCAGCCGTGGGCGGCTTCCTCGACCGGCACAACTATTACGTCGATGAACTCACCGTCTTCGACGACGACCTCAGCCAGCGCTTTTTCGTGCGCTGCGTTTTCCACGGCGTGGATCGCGATGAAACGCTGCAGATCGCCGCGCTGCAGCAGGAATTCGCCCCCATCGCCGAGCGTTTTTCGATGACCTGGGCCATCCATAACGTCGATGCGCGGCCCAAGGTGCTGATTTTGGTGTCGAAGCTTGAGCATTGCCTTGCGGACTTGCTGTTCCGCTGGCGCATGGGTGAGCTGAAGATGGATATCGTGGGGATCGGGTCGAACCATCGTGACCTTGAACCGCTTGCAATCCAGCATGGCTTGCCGTTTCATCATCTCCCCGTCACCGCCGATACCAAACCGCAGCAGGAAGCGCGCTTGCTCGACCTGTTCGACACGTCCGGCGCCGAGCTGATGATTCTCGCGCGCTACATGCAGATCCTTTCAGGCGAGACAAGCCGCAAACTCGCCGCACGCGCGATCAACATCCATCATTCGTTTCTGCCCGGATTCAAGGGCGCAAAGCCTTACCATCAGGCGCACACGCGTGGCGTCAAGCTGATCGGCGCGACCGCGCATTTCGTGACCGATGATCTGGATGAAGGTCCGATCATCGAACAGGTGGTCGAACGCGTGGACCATTCATACAAGCCGGAGCGCTTGCTTACGACCGGACGCGATGTGGAATGCATCACGCTCGCGCGGGCGGTAAAGGCGTTTATCGAACGGCGGGTGTTTATCAACGGCGATCGGACGGTCGTGCTGTAGTCGTTTCGATCTACCAATAAAAAACGCCGCTTGAATCAAGCGGCGTTTCTCGTTGAAGCGTTAGAACGAATTTACTTCGTCCAGCTCGACACACGGTCCGCGTGTGCGTTCACCCACGCATCCGCAGCAGCGGCCGGTTTTGCGCCGTTCGTGGTCGCGAGCATGACGCTGTCGATCTCACCCGGTTTCCACTGGAACTTCTTCAGGAATGCGACCACCGTCGGTGCCTTCGTCTCAAGTCCCGGATTGATCACGCTGTCCACGTGCTCGGATTCGCCGAACACCTTCTTCGGATCTTCCAGGAACTTCAGTTTGTACTTCGCGAACATCCAGTGTGGCTTCCAGCCTGTCACGATGATCGGCTTCTTCGCGTTCTCGGCACGCGCCAGTTCCGCCGTCATCGCACTGCCCGAGCTTGGCATCAGCGTGTAGTCGAGGTTATAGGCCTTGATTGCTTCGGATGTCTTCGACATCACGCCCGCGCCTGCATCGATGCCCACGATCCGTCCGCCGAAATCCGCTTTCTTCGCTTCGAGGTCCGTAAGGCTCGTGACCGGCGCATCTTCCGGAACGATCAAGCCGATCTTCGCATCAGGAAAGTTCACACCGACGTCGACGACCTTCGTCTTGAAGTTTTCCCAGTACGCGCCGTGCGTGACCGGCAACCATGCCGACAAGGTTGCATCGAGGTCGCCGCGCGCCACGCCCTGCCACATCACACCCGCTGCCACGGGCACGAGCTGCACGGGATAACCCAGCTTCTTCTCGATGATCTGCGCCGCCACGTTCGACGTCGCCACGCTGTCATCCCAGCCTTCCACATAACCGATCTTGATGGTCGGTTTTGCGTCGGCGGCGATGGCGGACACACTGGCTGCGGCCAACGCTGCGCTCATCGCGCTTAATACCACTAGCTTCTTGATCAGTTTCATTGTCTTCTCCCCTTCGCGGTACACACTATTGAGGCTTTAGAATCACTGGCCAGAAATACGCCGACTGGTTTTTTTTCGACACCCAGTTGTCCGGATGCGACCTCGTTTTATCCCGGTGCGTCGCCGGTCCTGATGAATACCCTTACTTGTCTACAACAAGATCGGTCAGAGGCTTGCTGCAGCACAAAAGCACCATGCCCTGATCGATTTCCCGCTGACGAATGCCGCCGTTGTGCTTCATCTGCACTTCGCCGGAAATCAACTTGACCTTGCACGTGCCGCACATGCCCTGAGTGCAGGATGCCGGCAGACGGACGCCGGATTTCTTCGCCGCATCGAGCACATGTTGTCCGCTGCCGCATTCAATCTCGCGATTGCTTTTGGCGAAGCTGACCTTGAACGTGGTTTCAACGGGCGCGGCGATTGGTTCGAATTCGGGCACCGGCGCGAAGCCGATCGCCGTTTCACGTGCTTCGGCGAACGTTTCGTGAGACCGCAAAGCATCGGCGACATGCGCCGTCGTGAGTTCGGCCGCAACCTCGGCGATTGTCTCGAATGAGAAGCTTTCCTCGTGATAATGCTTAAAATCGAAGCCGCCTTCCGCCAGGAGATCGCGCACGGCTTTCATATACGGCGCCGGACCACACGTGAAGATTTCGCGCTCCATGAAGTCCGGCGCGATGAGCTTGAGCAAGGGCAACGTCAGGAAACCGGTCACACCCGGCCAGTTCGTTCTCGCGCCGACGCGTTCGCACACGAAGGCAGTCCGGAAATTCGCCTGGTTCGCCGCGATCAGGTCGAGCTCGCGCGCGAAGATGATGTCGTCCGGCGTGCGGGCGCTATGCAGGAACACGATGTCACGATCTTCGCCCAGCTCGTAATGCGCGCGGCTCATGGACATCAGAGGCGTGACCCCCGATCCCGCCGATAAAAACAGAAACTTGCGCGCCGGATGCCGCGCGCAGGTAAATTCACCGGCGGGTCCCAGCACGCGAACCTTGCCACCGGTCTGCAGGTTATCGTGAAGCCAGTTCGAAACCTTTCCGCCCGGTACGCGCTTCACCGTGATCGAGATGGTATGCGGCCGTGTGGGAGGCGACGAAATGGTGTAGCAGCGATTGATCGACTCGCCGTCTATCTCGAGTTCAAGCGTAATGAACTGGCCCGGTTCGAAAACAAAGGTCCGCTCATTCGGCGCGCGAAAGAAAAAACTCTTCACGTCATGCGTTTCCTGACGCACGTGGCAGCAGACGAGTGTGTCGTCGGTATCGCTGTCCCAGCGCGCCGGAAGCTTGTCCCAGAACTCGGGCTGGGTGACTCGGTTCGGGGCGGGCTCGAACGTCGCCTGATCGCGCATCATCTGTTTCTCCGCTTAAGACCTGAGTGCCGCGTTGTAATCAACGCTTGAACGACACGACTTTCTCGCCGTGCGAAGACGGCACGACCGCTTCATCCGGCGTATTCGCGTAGTCTTCGAGACGCCCGATATACCACTCGCAAAACTTCTCCACGAGGCCTTCGGTAAATGGCGAATACGGACCCGGCTCATATGCGCTGCTGGTCACGCCGAGCTGCGAAAATTCAACCAGCGCGCGGTCCTGATCGTTGGTCGCGCGCCAGACGGCCGTGAGGTTATCCACGTTGTAGTCGATACCCTCACGCGCGTCCTTGTTCACCAGCCACTTGGTGCGCACGAGCGTTTCACCCGCTGACAGCGGAATCACCGAGAAGCTTACGATGTGATCGCTCATGAAGTGATGCCATGAGTTCGGTTGCGTCCAGAACGACAGGCCGCCGAGATCCGCTTGCTCGAAACCGCCCAGGAGCTTTGTCGATGCAACCTTGGCGTCCATGGTCTGCGACTCGCCGCTGCGATCGAGCGGCAGGCGTTGCGTACGAAAGCCGGTGACGAGGTCTGCGAGTCGATCGATCTCCTTCGACGGCAGGTTCATCGCTTCCCATTGCTTCGTGCGCTCTTCAACGGTCTTGTCGAACGCGGCCATTGCTTCTTCATTATCGGCGGAACGTTGATAACCAAAGCCGTATTCGTAGAGCGAGATGGTCAGTTCAGGATGGTTCGCGACGCAGTGATAGCACTCGCGGTTATTCTCCATCGTGAGCTTCCAGTTACCCTTTTCAATGATGTCGATCGAAGCCGCGACCTTGCAATTGGCAAGACCATGCGGCAGCAGATAAGGTTCCATCGACGCACGCAGCACCGCGAAATCGGCAGGCGGCGTTTCCGCGAGGCAGATGAAAATCAGCCCGGCAAGGTTCTCGAGATGGACCTTCTTCAAACTGTGCTTGCATTTGTCGAACTGCTCGCCCATATGCTCGGCGAACATCAGATCGCCGTTCAGGTTGTAGGTCCAGCTATGGTACGGACACACGATATTCCCAAGCGAGCCCTTTTCCGAACTGCACAGACGCGCGCCACGATGGCGGCAAACGTTATGAAATGCACGGATCTGCATGTCGTCGTCGCGCACGATCAAAATGGAATCGTTGCCGAGTTCCACTGTCATGTAGTCGCCCGCTTCCGGCACATCCGGCTCGACCGCCACCTGAATCCAGTGCTTGCGGAAGATCACGTCCATGTCCAGTGCGTGAATTTCCTCGCTCGCGTAGAACGGCGCTTCGAGCGTGTGGCCCTTCTTGCGGCGTTCGATCATTGCGCGAACGTCAGCGGAAACTTTCATCGTGTACTCCGAGTTTTGGTGCCCCGTGCGACCTTGAACGCGCGGGAAATTTCATATGGCAAATCAATAATCCACGAGTTGATGCTCGCGCAAATACGCCAGGATCACTTGTGCTTTTTCGACGGAAGTCCCTTCAATTACGACGCTTCCGCCGCGGCTTTCAGTCGTCGTCGCGGAGAGCATGCGCGCGTGTCCCGAGCGTTTCTCAGCAGCGGCCAGACGGACCGGTTTCGCGGTCGCGGGTTTGATGGACCAAGCCGTGTTGTCCGATGCGCTGGCGGCGCTCACCAGCACCTTTTCGATGGAACCTTCGCGCAGCTTTGCGTACGCGTAGCGCGGCGTGGCGTTGGCCATCGGATGCACGGCGATCAGCGCCGGAAGCTTCGTCTGCACGCGGCGGCGCAAACCTTTCGGCAGGAATTGCCGGACCGTCACGTGGTCCACTTCGACCTCGATGTCCACCGCCGATGCAAGCAACGGCATGTCGAGTGCGTCGGCAAGTTGATACGGCAACATGCCGCTGTCCTGCGTGCCTTCCGCGCGTGTGCCGGTGAGAATAAGGTCGTAGCCCTTCAGGCGAACGCTCAATGAGGGCGCTATTTCATCACCCGCGGCCACTGAGAGCACTTCGACTTTCGCCGCGCCCAGCGCGAGGTATTCGCGCAGCGCCGCGTTCGTGGGGTCGCCGGCGTGGATCACGTCGAGCGTCGCGTGATGTCTTGCGGCAAGCGATGTGGCGAGGGTCAGCGCAGCGGCGTCGTTGCGGCTATAGCGCTGAGTGCCACTCACGGGATGACGGCCAACCGATACGAGCACCGCGATTCGCGCCGCGCGTTTCGCCGTCGATGCGTTGGAGTTCATGCGAGCGCTCCTTCCAGCTTTGCTGCGTTCGGCACATTGCTGCTGTGCGCCGCCATTACGCCTGGATTTGCACGTGCGCTGCGTGCTGCGGCGGCGGCATCGGTCAGTGCTGCAATCGTTTCGGCCGCGTCGCCGATGATCGTGAGGTTCGCGCGTTTTGCTATCGGAGCACTGGCGTCGAGGTTCACTGCAATCACGTGGCGGCAATCCTTGATGCCCTGCAAATGCTGCACGGCGCCCGAGATCCCGAAGGCGATATAGATGCTTGCATCAACGGTCTTGCCTGTCGCGCCGATCTGTTTATCGCGCGGGAATTTGCCGTCGTCCACGGCAACGCGGCTCGCGCCGACTGCCGCGCCGACCGTGCTCGCCAGCCGCTCGAACGCGGGAACATCGGTAACGCCGTTGCCTGCCGAAACGATAAAGTCCGCCTCCTCCAGCGCAACCTGCGCGGCGTCAATTTCCTCGATGCCGAGGTCCTTGTACGGGCTTGCTGTTTTCAAACTCGCCGTGGCGAATTGTTCAGCCGCAACCTGCTCGCCCGCGCCGACGAAAGGCAAACGGACATCGACCGCATTCGGTGCGAGCAGGATCACGTCGGGCAATGCACGCACTGCATAAGCCTTGCGCACTTGCGTGTGAACCGAGACGTGCGTGGCGTCGATTTCGACGACTTGCGTCGCGACCGATGCCTTGGCTTGCGCCGCGTATCGACGGCCGAGGTCGCCGTCACCGGCGGCGTTATCAGGCAAAAAGATATGCAATGGCGAATACGCCGCAACACACGCAGCGAGCGCGTCCAGCGCGGCATCGGGCGTGAACGCGCGCCGGTCGAACGCAGGCATTGCGATAACCTTGTCCGCGCCGAGCGCGGCTGCATCGTCCTTCAATTCGCCAAAGACCAGCAGCACCACTTGCGTGGCCGCGTCCGCAAGCAACGCGGCGGCGGCAAGCGTCTGGCGCGCGTGGTCATCGAGCGAACCGCGATCGCTGTGCGCCGCCACGAGCAGCGAACGAAGCGCCGCAGAAGTCATGCGCTGCGGTTTAACCTGTTCGCGATGGCCGCCGAGCGCCACAAGGTCAGCGTCGCCTGCTGCGCCGACAACGCCCAGGGTAATGCGCTTGAGCCCTTCAGCCGTGACAGAGAACGGCCGGCGCGGATCGATTCGTTTGATTGTATGCATTGCTTACTCCAGCGCCGCTGCAACGAGTTCGGCCACGTCGAGCACTTCGGGACGCGCACCCACCACCCCTTCGAGCATCGCCGTGCAGTTCGGGCAGCCGACCGCGACGATCTCCGCGTTGATCGCGCGAGCGTCGTTGATCCGGATATCGGGAATGCGCTGCTTGCCGGGAATGTCCGTGAGAGGAGCGCCCCCGCCCCCGCCGCAGCATCGGCCGCGCATGCCATTGCGTTCCATCTCGACCACCTTGATGCCGATGGTCCGGAGCAACGTGCGCGGCGCTTCCGTTTCACCGTTATAGCGGCCGAGATAGCACGGGTCGTGATACGTGACGGTCTTGCCCGTCGCGAGCGCGCTTTCCGCCGAGGGTTTCAGCTTGCCGCTCGCCACGAGTTCCGCGATCAGCGCAGTATGATGCTGAACTTCATACAAGCCACCAAGCGCGCGATATTCGTTACGCAAGCTGTGCATGACGTGGGGATCGGCGGTGACGATTTTTCCGAATGAATACTGCGAGAGCGTTGCGATCAGTTGCGTAGCGAGCTGCTGGAATGTGGCTTCATCGCCGAGACGACGGGCAGTGTCGCCGGTATCCGTTTCCATGCCGCCAAGCACGGCGTAATCCACGCCGGCCTTGTTCAACACCTTGACCAATGCACGCAGCGAGCGCTGGTAGCGCATGTCGAACGCGCCTTCGCCTGCGATCAGCAACACGTCAACCGGACGGCCGGGTTGCGCAACCTGGACTTGCAGATCGACCGCCCAGTCATAACGCGCGCCAATGTCGAAGCCATTCGCGCTGCCCGTCTCGCGCAGGTTCGCGAGCGTCTCCGGACCCTTGCCCGGCACGATGCCTTCGACCAGCGTCTGGTTGCGCCGCATATCGACGATAGCGTCCACGTGCTCGATCAACATCGGGCATTCCTGCACGCACGCACGGCATGTGGTGCAGGACCAGATGGTGTCCGCTTCGATCATCGTGGAGATCAGCGGTTTCGACGGCGCGCCGGAGTGCTTGCCGAGCGGAATTCCGGGCGTGGGGCTGCCCGCATACGCCGCGTCCGTTCCACCGACCATGCCCGTCACGAGATCCTGGATCAGCTTCTTTGGATTCAACGGCTGGCCTGCCGCAAAGGCGGGACACGCCGCCTCGCATTTACCGCATTGCACGCACGCATCGAAACTGAGCAGTTGGTTCCAGCGGAACTCGACCGGCCTGGATACGCCATATTCATTTGCATCGAGCACGGGCATCTTGAGGGCGGTCGGCGGGACCACGTCATGCTCATGGCTGCGGCCGGTGAAACGTTCCTGGCGTGGATGAAACGCGAGATGCAGCAAACCTGCGAGCGCGTGTTTCATCGGACCGCCGCGTGCGGCGCCGAAAGTCATGGTGAACGCGCCGGCTGCAATCAGCAGCGCAACGATGATCGCCAGCGCACCTGACATGGCCGATGCAGGCAACATGATGAACAGCGCAAGCCCGAGCGCAAACGAGCCCAGCAACAGCGGCAGGCTGTCCCACGGACCATGCGACAAACGCGCCGGGACCGCTTTCGCGCCATGCCTGCGACGCCATACGAACACCGCGCCCACGAGCATGATCAACGCAGCCAGGAAGATCAGCTTGTCGATCCATGGCGAATATATCGCCAGCCCGTAGTTGATGAACACGAGCCCCATTGCAGCGATGGCGCCGCCCGCCGTCGCCACGTGGGTCTTTGCAATATACGGATCACGCGCGACCACATGATGCAGATCGACGAAATAGCGCTTTGGAATGGAAAGCAGATTGCCCCATCCGTACAGGCCGGCCGCCGTTGCGCGGCCCTCGCGCCAGTACGACGCACGTTTGAACAGCGCGAGCGCAAGGCCC
>NZ_CAXTGZ010000106.1:0-14710 GCF_964243625.1 uncultured Caballeronia sp. | reverse complement strand
GATAGCGGCAACAAACGTCGATGGTAGCGGCGGCACCGTGGATGCACTCGCCAACACGCTCGCGTTGCAAAGCGGCGCGGCAGTGCAAGCGGGACTTTGGAACGTATCGACGCCGAATTTCACCGTCGATAGCGCCACCGCCGGCGCTTTCATGCGCAGCCTGAACGCCGGAACGTCCGTCGATGCCATTGCGAACGGCACCAATGGCGCAAGCGGCGACCTGACCGTTGGTTCGAATCTGGAGTGGCAAGGGCCAGCGTCGTTATCGCTCGGGGCTTTTCGCAACGTGACAATTGCGCCGGCGACGACACTTAAAAACACCGGCAGCGGCAACCTGAGCTTGCGCGCGGACGCGGCGGGCATCGACAACGCCGGCAGCGTGGCCAACCAGGGCATGGTCGACTGGTCGAGCAGCACTGGTTTCGTAAGGTCGTTCTATGACATGAATGGCAGCTACAGCCCTGGCACCATCCTCGCCAACAGCGCGTGGAAAGCCGGTCCGTACAGCGGTTTGTTGACGCAGGTTACCGCCTACAAGCTTGTCAATTCACTTGGCGACCTGAGAAGTGTTGCCAGCGATCTTGCCGGCAACTACGCGTTGGGAAAGGATATCGACGCCAGTGCGACGGGCGACGGCTCCTACGTTCCGCTCGGCGACATCAACACGCCGTTTACCGGGCAATTCGATGGGCAAAGCAAGACGGTGAGTTCGCTGACCCTTGGGCGGCTGGTGGCTGGCGACCCGGCTAGCGACGGCCCGGGGGCAATGGGCATGTTCGGCGTCATTGGCGAGAAGGGGGTGGTGCGCGACCTGAGCGTGAACGGCAATGGCCATCTGGGTCCCTCCGTGAGGGCCTATGTCGGGCTGCTCGCGGGCGCCAACTACGGAACGGTCGTCCGCGGCAGCGCATCGGGCAACCTCAATATTGGCGACGCGGGACCTGCGCAACCGACGAACGTCGATGAAACGACTGCCGGCGGACTCGTGGGCGGCAATTTCGGCACCATCCTGCGCTCGTCGAGCGCGGTCGTCGCTACCACAGGCGGAATGCTCGGCGGTCTCGTCGGCGAAAACGTGGGCGCAATCATTCAGTCGTACTCCACTGGTGCGCTAACGTCGTTGGGCTATACGAACGAAGGCGCAGGTGGCCTTGTCGGCTACAACCTGGGATCGATCACGCAGTCGTATTCGACAAGCCCTACCCTGCTTCAGGGCTACTGCCGCGGGAGCGCCGGCACGCCATGTGGCGGCGCGGGACTCGTCGTCGTCAACGAAGGGACCATCAGCCAGTCGTTTGCGACGGGCCTCGTCACGCAGCCGTTCTATCAGCCTATAGGGATTGCAAGGACGAATCTCGGCACGATCACAAACGACGTCTACTGGAACAAAGACACGACGGCAGCTACGGTTGGCACCGTGTATGGCACGCCCATACCGGCATCCAGCGGGCTCACGACCGCTCAGATGAGCACGCCCGCATCATTTGTGTCTTATGACTTCGGTCCTGCAGGCGTATGGGCGATGCCTGGTGGAGCGACGCATCCGGTCCTGCGCTGGCAGACCGGCCAATGACGTTACCGCCCCGCGCCGTTGCGATGGCTCCGACGCGGGAGCGGCAGGCAAAACTTCACGACAATTTCTTTCTCGGACGTCATTGACATTCCGGTTTACGCTATGCCTTCCCGCTCAAGTTGCTGAGGCCCGTATTGGACGAACTCCGCGCATTATCCATATTCATTCGAACAGCCGAATGCGGTAGTTTTAATAAGGCCGCACACGCGCATGGCGTGACGCCTCAAGCTGTCAGCAAAACCGTTCGGCAACTCGAACAACATCTTGGCGTGCGACTCTTTCATCGGACCACGCGCAGAAGTTCGCTTACCGAAGAAGGATCGCGATTGCTGGAATCCGTCCGCGAAAGCATGGATGGATTGCGCACCGCGATGGATCGCGTCAAGGACGCGGCGCACGAAAACGAAGGACTTATCCGCATCAGCGCGGGCGGTGCGGTAGGCCGCAGAGTCCTGATTCCCCTGCTTGCTGCATTCAGCAAGATCTACCCGGGCGTCACCTTTGATCTCGTACTTGAAGATCGCGCAACGGACGTGGTCGCCGACCGGATCGATCTTGGCTTCAAGGCCGGCAATGCGCCTACTGCGCAGGTTGTGTCGCGTCGCCTTTTCGCGGTTCAGTTGCTCGCTTGTGCTGCGCCTGCGTATCTCAAGGACTATCCGACGCCGACACGCATTGATGATCTGTCCGGTCATCGGTGTATGGGATACAGGCAGCCTGGCACGGGACACCCAATGCCATGGGAATTTCAGGTGCATTCGGAAACCATTTCGAAAGCGATGCCCTACGCCGTCTGCTGCAGCGACCCGGAAGCCGAGATGCAGGCCGTACTGGCAGGCATGGGTATTGGTCAGATCGACAGCATCAACGCGACGCCGTTTCTGGTATCAGGCGAGCTTGTCCCCTTGCTGGTCCGCTACACGAGTGCGCGTATGGGCCTGTATCTCTACTACGCGCAGCGCGCCGATATGCCAGGCCGTGTACGTCGCTTCATCGACTTTACAGTCGAGCGGCTGCAAAGCAGTCAGACATTCAGCGTTCCTGTTCCCGAGTTACATGCAATGGCAAAGCGCCAGAGAACAGGAAACTGAAGTTGCGAGCGGCACGCCTGCCGCGTGCGGTACGGCGGCGTCGCTGATTCGTATCGCACCCTTCACACCATCATCAACTTTTGGTTGTGAATCAAACACTTTCGCGCTCTCTACTGCAGACGAGCCGCACTGCTCACAATAGCCTCACATTCTCAAACGAACAGGGGCTCAACAATGAATACCATATCTCTCGTGACCGGCGGCAGCCGTGGTCTTGGCCGAAGTGCCGCGCTGAATATTGCCCGCAAAGGTGGTGATGTCGTCCTCACGTATCTCGGCAATCGCGAAGCGGCTGACGCCACCGTTGCAGACATCGCCGCGCTCGGTCGCAAAGCAATCGCCCTCCAGCTCGACACAGGAAAAGTCGCAGACTTCACAGGTTTCGCAGATCGACTTCGCGAAACACTGCGGACCTGGCAACGCGATAGCTTCGATCATCTGGTGAACAACGCGGGACATGGCGAGGTCGCATCAATCGAAGAAACCACCGAGGCGCAGTTCGATAAACTCGTCGACGTGCATTTCAAGGGCGTCTTTTTTCTCACTCAAACGCTTCTCCCATTGCTCGCGGACGGCGGCCGTATAGTGAACCTCTCGACGGGACTGACGCGAGTTTCGGCGCCCGGCTGGTCCGCCTACGCGGCTGTAAAGGGCGCGGTTGAAATCCTGACTGTCTACATGGCAAGAGAACTGGGCTCGCGCAGAATTGCCGTCAACGTAGTCGCTCCCGGTGCGATTGAAACTGATTTCTTCGGCGGTGCCGTGCGCGATACACCGGAGTTCAATAAGTTTTTCGCGGGCATGACCGCGCTCGGCCGCGTGGGCGTGCCGGATGACGTGGGACCGATGATTGCAAGCTTGCTCGACAACGACAACCGCTGCGTGAATGCACAGCGAATCGAAGTCTCGGGTGGCCAAGGCATCTGAGCGTCGCGTTGACCATCGGGTGGGCGCCCCCGGGTTTCGTGCGAGCCATCCGATGGCGAGGCTATTTTGTTCTGCCGGGTCGGCGCATCCGATTGCGGCACGGCTATTTATGGAAGCAAGGGTCGCTTGCTTACTGCCGTCCAGCTTGCTCGAGAACCAGTGCCTAGGCGGCAAATGGCGTTTTCCTACGCCAATCGGAGATCCCACAACACACCGAGTACGTGTTGCGTGGAACGTTCGACGTGTCCCGCACGATGTGCAACGCCGAGGCGACGCCACAACGCAGGGCGCAGCGCATGCATGGCAATGCGCCGGTCGGGCAAAGGCGTAGTGGCTTCATGAGGCAATAGCGCTGCCCCGTAACCCGCCGCGACCAGGCTCTTGATTGCGTCGTTGTAGTTGAGCTGGATGCGTGGCGCAGGGTGGTGACCGCCGGTCGCAAACCACTCCGCAGTCAGACGCGAGAGACGCGTGGTGGAGTCGTTGAGAATGAGCGGCTGAGCCGCGAGCCACTTGGGCGTGATGCGAGCCGGACATTGCCAATGTGCCGGCACGAAGGCCATGACGGGGTCGCGACGCCAAGGCTTTATTGTGAGCCCCGCAATCGGGGGTTGAGGCAGAGCAACCAGCCCGACATCCAGCGTTCCGTCCGCTAGTCGGGACAGCGTTTCATGCGATGTGAGCACTGCAACTTGAATGTCTATAGCCGGATGGTGCTGACGCAGCACCTCGAGCGCTTGCGGCAACAGGTGCGCGATTGCGCCGGTCGACGCACCGAGCCGCACGCGCCCTTCGAGCCCGTCTACCTGGCGGTGAACGTCGTCCAGCGCCTGTTCCGCGTCGGCCAGCAGTCGACGCGCGCGCGCGACCAACATCTCGCCTATTGCCGACGGTCGAACATGTCCGCGCTTGCGTGACAGGAGCGGAGCCCCGATGCGGTTTTCCAGTTCAGCGATGTGCAGGCTGACCGTTGGCGGCGCCAGGTGCAGCGCACGCGCCGCGTCCGCGAATGAGCCACGGTCGACAATGGCGACCAGAGTGCGCAAGCGGTCCAGGCTGATCTCTCGCATGTCAGGGTCCTGATTCAGAAAAACTGAATGTCAGCGTTGTGAAATTCAACTTTCACTATTCTAGCGGTGCGTAGAAGATTGGGGTTCGTTTTCTTTGTCATGACCCAGTCACCGGAGTATTCCGCGCATGAGCTCTCCCCTCGTTTTCATCGACGGCGACCAAGGCACCACCGGATTGCAGATCCACGAACGGCTTCGCGATCGAAGCGACCTGAAGCTATTTACGCTTCCCGCTGCGCAACGCAAGGATCCGAAGCGTCGCGCCGACGCCATCAACGCCTGCGACATCGCTATACTCTGCCTGCCCGATGCCGCCGCGCGCGAGGCGGTGGACGCCATTGTCAATCCCGCCGTCAGAGTTATCGACGCAAGTTCCGCCCACCGCACACAACCGGGCTGGACATACGGATTTCCGGAGATGACCGCGGGACAGGCGGAACGCATTGCAAACGCACGCCGGGTCACCAACCCAGGTTGCTATCCGACCGGTGCGATTGGCCTGCTGCGTCCCCTGCTGCAGGCCGGGCTCATACCAGACAGCTATCCGGTCTGCATTCACGCGGTGTCCGGCTACTCGGGACGTGGACGCGCCGGCGTGGAGGAGCACGAGGGGCCGGGCGCCGTCAACGCGCCTTCTTACCAGGTCTATGGGTTGGAACTCGCGCATAAGCACCCCCCGGAGATCCAGCAGCACGCCGGACTCGCGCAGCGTCCGATCTTCGTCCCTGCGTATGGTGCGTTCCGGCAGGGCATCGTGCTGACGGTGCCCCTGGATGTACGGCTGCTGGCACCCGACGTAGACGGCGCCACATTACACGCGTGCCTCACACGCCACTATTGCGGGGCGACGCACGTGCATGTCTTGCCGCTGCAGGAATCAAGCGCCTTGAAGCACCTGGATCCGCAAATGCTGAACGGTACGGACGACATGCGCTTGAGCGTATTTTCCAACACGGCGCACGGGCATGTGCTGCTATCCGCGGTTTTCGATAATCTCGGCAAAGGTGCCTCCGGCGCTGCGGTTCAGAACCTGAACCTGATGCTCACGCAGCAATAGTGGCCGCTGGCTTACGCGGGTCCTGGCAGTCGAATGTCTCAAACTGGCCGCCGAGCGTCCGCTCACCGCTGTTGCGCTGACTGAGCGGCGACCAGCCTTGACCCTTCCCACGTCACAAACAAAGCCGCCTTCATAACCTCATGTAATAGCCCCTCAAACAATTCCGGCGTTGCCACGCCCATAACGGCGCCCTATATTTTCCCTCAGCGCGGGCAGGACCGGCCGACTAGAGTCCGGCCACCGTGTCACGCTTGATCATTACATCGAACACTCCGCGCAACTGCCCTTCCAATGACCCCAGGACCGACGTCGATGAAAAATCTGCCGCTACGCCCCGTCGCATTGTTTCTGTCGATATTTCTCGCCTCCAGCGTCCCGGCACTTGCCGCCGGTCAGATCACATTTGTCTCGCAGGGCGGCAGCTACCAGGAAGCGCAGACCAAGGCGATTCTCGACCCTGCCGCGAAGCTGCTCGGCATCACAGTGAACCAGGACAGCATCCCCGACGCATGGCCGGCGGTCAAAGCCCAGGGCGCAACCGGCAAGCCGATCTGGGACGTGATCGATACCCCCACCGCGAACTGTCTGCGCGGCGGCCGAGAAGGTCTTCTGGAGAAGCTCGACTTCTCGAAGATCCCGAACGCCGCTGCCATGCCCGAGCAATACCGCACGCCCTATTCTGTTGCCTACGAGTTTTATTCGACGGTGATCGGCTACAACAAGAAGTCACTGAAGAAGGTCCCGCAGAGCTGGGCGGATTTCTGGAATGTGAAGGCGTTCCCCGGCACGCGCGCATTGCGCAATGATCCGCAAACCGTTCTCGAGGCGGCACTGCTCGCCGACGGCGTCCCGCGCAACAAGCTTTATCCGCTCGACGTGGACCGCGCGTTCAAGAAGCTCGATCAGATCAAGCCGGACATAACGGTCTGGTGGACGTCCGGCGGCCAGTCGGCGCAGTTGCTGCACGACGGCGAAGTCGATATGGAAATGATCTGGAACGGTCGCGCAAGCGCCGTGCAAAAGGACAATCCCGATGTCGCCTTCACGTATAACGACGGCATCCTGCAGAACACGCAGTTGTGCATCCTCAAGAACGCGCCGAATTTGCCGACCGCGATCCAGTTTTTGAACACCGCCATGTCCCCGGACCTGCAGGCCAACCTGCCCTTGTATATCGACTATGGTCCGGGCAATCCGGCTGCGTTCAAGACCGGCAAGATCACCGCGAAGCGTGCGGCCGAACTGCCCAGCTCGCCCGAGAACGCAGCGAAGCAGGCGCTGATGTCGGAAGAATGGTGGGCCTCGGAGCCGGGCATCCAGGCGAAGGCGCGCTGGCTGAAATTCATGCAATGACGTCCGTAGGTCCGGATTCTCTCGCGCCCGTGTTACAGGGCGCGTTCGCCTTTCTCCACGCACCACATACCTCGTGATCGACCATCTGATACTTGGCGGCGGGTCGGCCGGCTGCGTGCTGGCCGCGCGTCTTTCCGAAGATACCGGCAGACAGGTGATGCTCGTCGAAGCCGGTCGCGATATATCCGCGGCGACCATGCCCGCCGAAGTGCGAAGCCGCTACCCGGGGCGCGCCTATCTCGACACCGACAACCTCTGGAAGCGTCTTTCGGCGCGCATGAGCACGCCCGCTTCGCCTCGCCGATACGAACAGGCGCGACTCCTCGGCGGCGGTTCCGCGATCAACGCGTTGATGGCCAATCGCGGCGCACCTGCGGACTATGATGAATGGGAATCGCTCGGCGCCAGCGGATGGAACTGGGCGGCATGCCTGCCCGCTTTTCGCAAGCTCGAAACGGACACCGATTTCACGGGTGAACTACACGGTACAAATGGACCGGTCCGCATAGGGCGTACTGAGCGCGCCCGGATTTCGCCGTTCGTGCGCGCGGTGCTGAAGGTGCTGGACCGTTCGGGATATCCGAATCGCGACGATCAGAATGGCCCCTGGGAAGATGGCTCCTTCATCGGTTCGATTGCGGTCAGCGAGCAAGGCGAGCGCATTCCTACATCAGTTTGCTACCTGACCGATCAAGTCCGCCAACGCCCGAATCTTTCAATCAGGACAGACACAAGCGTTGATCGCATTCTCTTTGACGGAACGCGCGCAACCGGCGCGCTGCTGGGTTCCGGCGAAATCATCCAGGCACGCAATGTAATCGTCTGCGCAGGCGCAATCCACAGCCCGGCGATGCTGCTGCGCAGTGGCATAGGCCCCGCGGACGACCTTCGCGCGCTGGGAATAAAAGTGATCGCGGACCGTCCGGGCGTCGGCGGCAACCTGATGGAACATCCGTCGATCGCCGTATCCGCGTTCCTCAAAAAGTCCGCGCGCACCCTGTTTCCGGAAGAACATCATGAACAGGCGATCGTACGGTTTTCCTCAGGATTACCCGAAACGGTTCCCGGCGACATGCACGGCGCGATCCTGTCCCGCTCAGGCTGGCACTCGATAGGTTATCGACTGGGAACGCTGTTTTTCTGGGTCAACAAGTCGTACTCGCGCGGACGGGTGACACTGGTTTCATTGGATGCGCGGGATGAGCCCAAAGTCGAATTCAACATGCTGTCGGACGCGCGTGATCTTGACCGGCTCAAGCTCGCGATTCGCTTTGGCGCGACCGCACTGAGCGATCCGGCGATGACCAAGTGGGCCGGTGCGCTTTTTCCATCGAGTTATTCCCCCCGTGTGGCGAGGGTGGCAGTGCCCGGCGTATGGAACGCCTTGCAGCGCGGCGCATTGAGCGTGCTGCTGGATATTGCGGGGCCCTGGCGCGCGAGGCTGATCAGGACGCTCGTCACGCAAGGCGTAACGCTTGAGACGCTGCTTGGAGACGACCGGGCAATGACAGAATTCGTCACGCGCTCGGTCGGTGGCACGTGGCATCCATCGGGTACGTGCCGGATGGGCGCGCGTGACGATCCGCATGCCGTCACCGGCTCAAGCGGCCTCGTTTATGGCGTCGAGAACCTGCGGGTCTGCGATGCATCGCTGATGCCGTCCATTCCCTGCGCAAATACCAACATTCCGACCATCATGATTGCCGAGCGCATCGCGGAAATGATTCGCTCGGAACCGGCTCAATGAAGCATCGTGATCACGCTGCGTATCCCACGATGCCCTTCACTTCAAGAAACGCCTCAAGTCCCCACTCGCCATACTCGCGGCCGTTGCCCGATTGCCTGAAACCGCCGAACGGTGCGCCCGCGTCCCAAGCCGGGTAGTTGATATGCACGCTCCCCGCGCGCAGACGGCGCGCGACACGTCGCGCATGCTCGCGGTCACCGGACTGCACATAGGCCGCGAGACCGAAGATGCTGTCGTTTGCCATCGCAATGGCATGCTCTTCGTCGTCGTAGGGGAGTATCGACAGAACGGGGCCGAAGATTTCATCGCGGGCAATGGTCATGTCGGGCCGCACGCCCGCGAAGACGGTGGGACGCACGTAATAGCCATGCGCCAATCCTTCGGGACGCCCGGTACCGCCCGTGACAAGGTCCGCACCTTCGTCGATACCCTGCTGGATCAGCCGTTGAATGCGGTCGAATTGCACCGCGCTCACGACCGGACCAAGCGTCGTGCGTGCGTCGTCAGCGGCGCCGACGACGTGCTTTTGCGCAGCCTCGCGCGCTATCGCCACCGCTTCGGCATGACGCGCGGCCGGCACGAACATGCGCGTGGGCGCATTGCACGACTGTCCGCTGTTGCCAAAGCACGCGTTGACGCCGGATGTGACCGCGGCGGTAAGTTCAGCATCGTCGAGGATGATATTGGCGGACTTGCCACCCAGTTCCTGATGCACGCGCTTGACCGTGGGCGCAGCGAGCCGTGCAATCTCGATACCCGCGCGAGTCGAACCGGTGAACGACACCATGTCCACGTCGGGATGACTGCACAGCGCGGCGCCGGCGAGCGGACCGTCACCGTTGACGAGGTTGAACACCCCGGGAGGTACCCCTGCAGCGTCGAGCACCTCAGCAAACAGGAGCGCATTGAGCGGAGACACTTCGCTTGGTTTGAGCACCATCGTGCAACCGGCCGCAATCGCAGGCGCGACCTTGCAGACAATCTGGTTGATCGGCCAGTTCCATGGCGTGATCAACGCGGCCACGCCTATCGGCTCGTGCGTGATCAGCGTCGTGCCTTTCATGCGCTGCCAGACAAACGCCTCGCATGTGCGGATCAGTTCCTTCAGATGGCGCGTGCCGAGTCCCGCTTGCCAGCCATGCGCAAGCGCGCGCGGCGCGCCGATTTCGCGTGAAATGACGAGCGCCATTTCTTCGTAGCGGTCCGCATAGGCGGCCAGGATCTTGCGGATCAGCGCAAGCCGCTCGTCGGGCGATGTCGCCGAAAACGAGGCGAACGCATGACGGGCCGCGGCCACCGCGCGGTCGATATCGGCCGGTGTTGCCATGGCGATCTCAGCGAATGGCTCCTCCGTGCATGGATCGATCACGCCAAGCCGGGTCGACCCCAGCGGTTCCACCCACTCGCCGCCGATATAAAACTGCAACGCGTGATTCATCGAAATGACCTCTTGGTTGATGCACTCAAACACGCGCGGCCGACTTCCGGCTCACCACCATGATCATCACGAGGCATAACGTGATCGCCGTCAGCATGGTGCTGATCGCGGCAATGGTCGGATCGATTTCGTCGCGCAGCGTGACGAACATGCGGCGCGTCAGCGTCTGGTTGGCGCCTCCTGAAACGAACAGCGCCACTACGGTTTCATCGAGCGCCTGAATGAAGACGAACACCGCAGCCGAGATCACGCTCGAGCGGATCTGCGGCAGCGTGACCGTCATGAAGCTGCGAAACCGGTTCATGCCGAGACTGCGCGCCACCATTTCCTGCGTGGGATCGAAAGTGCGAAGATCCGCGCCGACCGCGATCAGGACATACGGCAGCCCGAGCATGGTATCGGCGAGGATCAGGCCGCCAAGTGTATTCACGTAACCGGCCTGCGAGTACACGAAGAAAACCCCGACCGCCACGATGATGATCGGCACCATCAACGGCAGCATCAGCAAGGTCCGCATGTACCGCATGAACCGGTGCGTCCCGTTCTGGATGGCGTAGGCGGCAGCCACGCCCAATGGCGTGGCCAGCAGCGACGCGCACACAGAAGCAATCAGCGTGGTGCGGGCCGCGTCTATCCAAGCGGAATTGCCGAAGAACGTGTAATACCAGCGCAGGGAATATCCGGGTGGCGGGAAGGTCATGAAGCGGGTGTCGGAGAACGACAGCGGCACGACGATCAGGATCGGCACCATCAGGAAGACGAGGATCACGACCACTCCGGCTGCCAGCGCCACGCGTGCGAAAGAGAGCCGGTTCATTTTGCCCCCAATGTCTTTTCGAGCGGCACTACGCGGCTCGCCGCATAAAAGATGGCGAACACGCAGACCAGCAGGACCACGCTGACTGCACTCGCCGCGCCCCAGCTGTTATAGATCTCCACATTGCGGCTCACGACCATGGACACCATCACCGACTTGCCGCCGCCCATGAGTTCGGGCGTGATATAGAAGCCGAGGCACAGGATGAAAACGAGCGTCACGCCCGCGATCACGCCGCTCATGGACAACGGCAGGAACACCCGCAAGAAAACGTGCAGTGGCGAGCCGCCGAGGCTCGCGCCGGCATGCGAGAGGTTCGCGGGGATCTTCTGCATCGCGGAATAGAGCGGCAGCACCATGAACGGCAGCAGGATGTGCACCATGGCGATTACCGTACCGATCTGGTTGTAGCCGAGTTGCAGCGGGTGGTCGGTCAGGCCGCTCGCCATCAGCAGCTTGTTGACCACTCCGGTGCGCTGCAGCAAGACGAGCCAGGCGTAGGTACGCACGAGCACGCTGGTCCAGAACGGCAGGATCACCATGCCGAGGATCAGCGTGCTGAATCTGGGCGAGACGGACGCGGCGAGGTAAGCGACCGGATAACCCAGCAACAACGTAATGACCGTCACGATAAAGCTGAGCTTGAACGTCAGCAGGAAGGTATCGAGATACACGCCGGTGAACACCCGCTCGTAATTCGCGAGCGTGAAGCCGTGATTCCAGATGGACTGCCACGACAGCCACACGAGCGGCACCACCAGCAGCAACACGATTACGACGAGCGCGGGCGTCATCAGCAGCCACATCGTCCGGTCTTCGCGACGCTGGTATTGCCGAAAGGGATCGGAGCGCGCGATGACGCTCGTGCCCTGCCCTGAAAGAATCCGGTTGGCGATTGACATCATGCACCTACGGCGTCGAGGAACTGGTACCACGCAGCGACGAGGCGAACCCCCGGCGCGCGCAACGAATGAAACGGCACGGGATCGAGCCCGGCTGAAGCCAGCAGCGACAACTCCGGCCGCTCGCCCAGCGCGAGCGCCGCCGCATGCTGACCCAGCAGGCTCGCCATTGCAATGCCTGCTCCGTTATAGCCCAGACAAAAAGTCGTGACGTCGTCGCTGCGTCCTACATGCGGCAACGAATTGAAAGTCATGCCTACATATCCCGACCACTGATACTCCACCGGCACGTCCGCGAGTTCCGGAAACAGCCCGGCCATGGCGCGCTGCAGTGCGTCGAAACCCGTGGTCTGCCCTTCCTTGCCAAACGCGTCGCGGCCACCGAACAACATGCGGCCATCGACCTTGCGGAACCACTTCATCATGCGCCGGGTTTCCGTATAACTCCGGCGATTCGCCATCAAGCGGGCATCGAGTTCGGGAGACAGACGGGCTGTCGCTATCATCGCGCTGCGAAACGGCACGAGTTCGCGCTGATAGTCCGATGTCGCAGGCGTCAGGTTCGAGTATGCGTTCGTCCCGACAATCACCTGCTTTGCCCGCACGGTTGCATTCGGCGTACGCAGGATCGCGCCCGCACCGCCGTCCAGGCGATGCATGTCCAGCACAGGGGTATTTTCATGAATGTCGACGTTGCGTTGCGTCAGCCCGTCGGCCATGCCACGAATGTAGTGAAGCGGAAGAATCGTGCCGGCGTCGGCACTCAGCACACTGCCGACAAACGCTTTGGAGCCGGTCTCGTGCTGCGTCTCGGCACGCGACAGCACGGACATGGAGGTGTCGCCCAGTTGCGTGCGCACCCAGTCGGCCTCCGCGCGGATGCCTTGCAATGCACGTTCGGTATGGGCGCACCGCAGGCTTCCGGTATGTTCGAAGCGCGCGTTTTCGAGCTTGAATTCATCGATTAACCTTTCCACCATGCGCACGCCGTCATGCGCGAGCCGGTGCATCGTGCGTGCGGCTTCGAGTCCGTGCATGCGCTCGATGGCCGGAAACGACAAGCGAAACTTCGACGACACTACGCCGCCATTACGCCCGCTTGCCCCCCAGCCGACCGGATTGGCGTCGAGCACGACCGCCCGCACGCCGCGTTCATGCAACGCATGCGCCGCCGACAAACCCGAATACCCCGCGCCGATAATTGCGACATCGGTGTCGATATCGCTTGCAAGCGGGGCGCGCGGCACGGGTTCCGGACCCGCCATGGCCCGCCATAACGATGGCGCAAGCGGCCGTGCCGGCGGCGTGTTCATCATGCTGCGCGCGCTTCTGCTTCGACCGCGTCCGCGAGCGCGCCAAGCGTCGCGAACGTGAAGGTCGGCGTTGTCACGGCATCGGGCGTGGGCGTTGCGCCGAATCCTTTTTGTCCCTGACGCCGCTCGATCCAGCATGTCGAATAACCAAGTTCGGTCGCGACGCCGATATCGTGATACTGGCTTTGCGCTGTATGCAGGATCTCGCCGAACTTGTAGCCGAACGCGGCTTGCCGGCCGCGGTTGTAGGCGAAGAATTGCGGATTCGGTTTTGCGACGCCCGTCTCGTCACAGCAGACGGTATCGTCGAACGGATCGCCGAGCGTGTGTGCGTACGACGACAGTGCGACGCGGTCCGCATTGGTCATCGCGACGAGCCGGAAGTGCTTGCGCAAGCGCTTCAATGCTGCGACCGAATCCTCGAAAGCGGGCCAGTCGAGCACGTCGCGCTGAAACGCGGCAGCGGTCTGATCGTCCGAGGGCAGGCCGAGTTCATTCGCAAGCGACTGGTAGACCTTCGACATCGCCTTGCTCGAACGGCCTGGAAAAGCCGCACGGCCACGCATGTACGGCTCGAAGATCTGGTCGTCGGTGAGGTCGCGGGCCGCGTCGCCACCGAGACGCCTCACGGAAGCCAGCACGCCCCGCTCGAAGTCGATCAGCGTTCCCACCACATCAAACGTCAACACCTTGAAGTCCGTCAGTTTCATTTCGTAATCCTCTATAGTTCGTCAAATAACACGCGTTGAGCCTGCGCAATACGCGTTGGAAAGATTCAGCCAGGCACGACGATGGTGTCCTGCGGATCGAGCACGACCGTCATTTGCGCGCCCGCAGCCGGGATGCGCTGACGTGCGTCATGACTGCCGGGTTGACGCAGGCTGATGGCCGTGCCGTCGGCAAGCGTTGCGAACACGCGCAGGCTTTCGCCCTGATACAGCACTTCAGTGACGCGACAGACAAGCCGGTTCACGCCGGAGTGGTTCAGCGCGGTATCGATGACGAGTTTCTCCGTCTGCACTGCAAGCAGGAGCGTGTCGCCATGCGGCAGCGGATGTGCCGTGCGCAACAGCGTGTTGCCGAGCATCACGGCGTCTTCTCCTGCACGCGTGACGGGCAACATGGACGCTTCGCCGATGAAACTCGCGACGAAAGCGTCGCAAGGCCGGTCGTAGAGACGCTCGGGGGTGTCGATCTGCACCAGTTTGCCGTTGCGCATCACGGCGACGCGGTCGCTCATGGTCAGCGCTTCACGCTGGTCGTGTGTTACGTAGACGATGGTCGCCTCGAGTTTCCTGTGCAGGCGCCGCAGTTCGATCTGCATGGTTTCGCGCAATTGTTTGTCGAGCGCCGAGAGTGGTTCGTCCATCAGGATCAGTTGCTGCTCGAACACCATGGCGCGCGCGAGCGCGACGCGCTGGC
>NZ_CAXTGZ010000105.1:0-14719 GCF_964243625.1 uncultured Caballeronia sp. | reverse complement strand
AGCAGCGGCGAGTAGGTCTGGAACGTACGCTCGACGCCTTCGCCCGACGAAATCTTGCGGACGATGAAATTCGAGTTCAAACCACGGTTGCGCTTCGAGATCACGACGCCTTCGTAAGCCTGGACACGCTTGCGCGTACCTTCAACCACGTTGACGCTGACGATCACCGTATCGCCGGGGGCGAATTCGGGAATCGACTTCTCGCCGAGTGCGCGCGCGATTTCTTCTTTTTCGAGTTGCTCAATCAGATTCATTACTGACTCCTGGAGCCATCTTGCCGGAGTTGTTTGCCATGTTGGTGGCCCCGGTAGAGGATGGGTTCACATCTGGCGCCGGCTTGATTCAAGCATGGCGCCGCCCTTTGTCCCGCTTCGAACCTGGCTGAAAGCCTACTGCGCCTTCGACCCTTCCTTGGCGAGACTTGCAAGCCATGCCTCGTCGGCACGGCTCAACATCTTATTCCTGCGCGCCTTGTCGATCAGATCAGGCCGCTTTTCCTGCGTATTCTTCAGCGATTCACGCCGGCGCCATGCTTCGATTTCCTTGTGATGGCCGCCAAGCAGCACATCCGGAACCCGCACACCGCCGTATTCTTCCGGGCGCGTGTAGTGCGGACAATCGAGCAGCACATCGACAAAGCTGTCCTGCACCGCCGACTGCGAGTCGTTCAGCACGCCGGGCAACTGGCGCACGACGGCGTCCATGAGCGCCATGGCCGGCAATTCACCGCCGGACAAAACGAAGTCGCCAAGACTGATTTCTTCGTCCACCACACGATCGATCAAACGCTGGTCGATCGCTTCATAACGGCCGCACAGCACGATCATCCCGGGCTCCTGAGCGATTTGCATCACACGCTCATGGTCCAGCGTCTTGCCTTGCGGCGACATCATCACCACACGCGTGCCGCTGATACCCTGCTCTGCCTGCGCCGCTTTCGCAGCCGATATTGCGTCTTCCAGGGGGCGCGCCAGCATCACCATGCCCGGGCCGCCGCCATAAGGACGATCGTCGATGGTCCGGTAATTGTCCGTGGTGAAATCGCGAGGATTCCACGTGCGCAGACCGAACCGTTCCTGCTTGACTGCCCGGCTGGTAATGCCCCAGTCGGTCAGCGCGCGAAACATCTCGGGAAAGAGCGTCACGACGTCAAACTGCATCGCCCTCTCCTTGTGATCGGTGATTCCGATAAATCAATAGTCGACATCCCAATCGACGACAATCTTTCGCGCCGCCTGGTCCACTGTCTTGACAAACACGCCTACGAACGGGATTAGCCGCTCGCCGGTAATGGGCGAGCCGTCCTTGCCCGCAGTCGGAAATTCCACGCGCATGATGGAATGCGCGCCATTGTCGATCATGCCCGCAACCTGGCCGAGGGCCACGTTCGCTTCATTCACGACATCCAGGCCGATCAGATCGACCCAGTAGAATTCGTCTTCGCCAGAGAGCTTCGGGAAGTCGCTGCGCAACACATGGATAGTGTGGCCGCGCAACGCATACGCTGTATCGCGATCGTCGCAGCCGGCAAAATGCGCGACAACCGTGTCGCTATGCACTTTCGACTGCAGGCAACGAACCGACTTGCGCTCATTCCCCTTGACCAGCCACCAGCGCTTTGCAGCAAGCATTGCGTCGCCGCCGTGCCCTGCATGCGCGTGCGGCGCAATCTTGACCCAGCCCTTGAGGCCGTAAGCATCAACGATGGCGCCGACTTCGATTGCGTCGTCGGGCAATGCTTCGACGGCCTCGATTGAACCCGAGTCGTCCAAAGCGTCGATAGCCACGCGACGCGCTGCCGGCTTGCGGACAAATGCGCCAAACGTGGCATCGTTCTGCTCAGGCTTCTCGCCACGTGCGGCTTTCAAACCTGAGTCTGAAGCAGAATCACGCGTCGACATAAGCCAGTCTCCCGCAAACATCGGCAGCAAAAATCGGCCGGATCACTTGGACCCGAGCGATCGACTGCAGCAACCGCACTTAAGCAGCCGGCTGAGCTTGTTGCGATTGCTTGACCAGACGGGCAACCGTCGGCGACAGTTGCGCGCCGTTGTCTTGCCAGTACGTCAGGCGGTCCTGAGCGATGCGCAGCGCTTCGCCTTTAGTCGCGACGGGGTTGTAAAAACCCACGCGTTCGATGAAGCGGCCATCACGGCGGCTACGCGAATCGGTTGCAACGATGTTGTAAAACGGGCGCTTCTTGGAGCCGCCACGAGCCAAGCGGATGATAACCATGCTGAAATCCTTGAAAACCGGGGTTCGGAACTACCAAAACACGCGATTATAGCGGCAAAACGATGCCTTAACAAACACTTGCATCGATTAATCGAGATGAGAAGGGCTGCTTTGCGTGGTGTTTGACGTACAGCCAATAGTCGCAAAGCACCGTGCGCCGGGCTTTTCGGGAGTTCCACGCAGGTTTTAGGAAGACAGATAACGGATTCGAGCAGGAAGCGTTCTTCGGCGCGTGGTCGCGAATCGGCGAGCGCCTGCTTGGACCCGCGGCTGCGGCGTAGAATGCCGCTTCAGAGCGAACGTTTCGTGTCTCGTGTCTCCCCGCCCTTACCTGCCTTCAACGCTTCTCTTTCAGCTTCCCGATGAACAACCCGTCGTCCACTGTAACGCATCCTTCCAATCCGGCGCCAAACGGACGCTTCCGTTCGAAAACGCTGACCGCCGCGCTTGCCTTCTTTCTTGGCAGCATTGGCGCACATCGCTTTTATTTGTACGGTTTGCGCGACAAATTCGGCTGGGCGCATATTGTCGGCCTTCTGCTCGGCCTCGTGGGTTACATGCTGCTCGCCGCGACCGAACGCGCGTCGGTACTCGGCTGGGTGCTCGTCGTGCCCGGCGCGGTTTCGCTGCTGTCAGCGTTTCTGTCGGCGATTGTCTATGGCTTGCGGCCGGATGAAAAATGGGACGCCCAGTTCAATTCGCAGACCGGACAACACAGCGACTCAGGTTGGACCGTGATCTTCGTCGTGATCTTCTCCCTGCTATTTGGCGCGTTCATATTGATGGCCGGTCTCGCGCTTACCTTCCAGACGTACTTTGAAGGCCAGGTTCAGGCGGCGAAAGAGCTGTCGCAGTAATTTGCCTAACGGGGTCGTGAAGGGTTCGCGAATCCGGTCCCATTTAGAACAGCTAGAACAGCTTCATCTGCGGACTTTCCACGACGGGCTGCTTCGGCACGCTCTCGCCGCGCCGGAACGCCGACATGTCCAGAATGCCGCGATGCCGCTGGTTCAGCCCAAGCCGTCGCGCGGCATGGTCAAAACGCTGCTTGAGCATGTCGGCCCATAGTCCTTCGCCTTTCATACGCTTCGCAAAATCCGAATCGTAGTCCTTGCCGCCGCGCATATCGCGCACACGGCCCATCACGCGCTCTGCCCGATCGGGGAAATGCGCCGCCAGCCAATCCTTGAACAACGGCGCGACCTCCCACGGCAGCCTCAAGACAATATAGCTCGCGCTCCTTGCACCGGCTTCTGCGCAGGCTTCCAGCACGCGTTCCATATCGGGTTCGGTGACGAAGGGAATCATGGGCGCGACGCTGACGCCGACCGGGATGCCCGCTTCGGCAAGTGTGCGGATGGTCCGCAGCCGTCTGGCCGGCGTTGCCGCGCGAGGTTCGAGCGTGCGGGCAATGTCGGCGTCGAGTGTGGTGATGGTCACCGCCACCATCACCTGCCCTTTCTGCGCCATGGGCGCCAGCAGGTCGATATCCCGCTCGACCAGCGAAGACTTCGTGATCGCCGCGAACGGATGCCCCCGCTCGCTGAGGATTTCAATGACGCGCCTCGTGATCCGCAAGTTCCGCTCGACGGGCTGATACGCGTCCGTATTGACGCCGAGCGCTATGGGCTCGGGTTGGTAGGACGGCTTGTCCAGTTCGTGCTCGAGCAACTCCCCGGCGTTGATCTTCGCGTAAATGCGGCTTTCGAAATCGAGTCCCGGCGACAATCCCAGATAACTGTGCGTCGGCCGGGCGAAGCAATAGATACATCCATGCTCACACCCACGATAAGGATTCAGCGATACCCCAAACGGAATATCAGGCGACGAGTTGCGTGTGAGGATGCTCTTCGCACGCTCCTCGAACACTTGAGTGCGCAGCGCCGGTGCGCCTTCTGCCTCGCCGTCCTGATCCGTATGCGTCCAGCCGTCGTCGACCCGCTCGCGCTCGTCCTTCTCGTAGCGTCCCTGAAGGTTCGTGACCGCGCCTCGGCCTTTGAGCGGCGCGGGCGGAGCAACGGGATATTCAGAGTCATGCAGAGCCATGATCGAAGCTTGGAAAAGAGCAAAACACTGTATAAATATACAGTAAATCTGGTCTTTCGCAAGCGGCCTCAGGTGGAGGGATCAGTCCGCTACGGCAATGGCAAGACTCTCCTTGATCTCCTCCATGACTACATAGCTTTTGGATTGCACGGCCCCGGGAAGCTGCAGCAGGATATCGCCAAGCAGTTTCCGGTAATCGGCCATTTCGCCAATACGCGCCTTGATCAGGTAGTCGAAATCGCCGGAAACGAGGTGGCATTCCAGAACCTCGGGAATGCGCTGCACCTCGCGTCGAAACTGCTCGAACATGTTGCCGCTCTTGTGGTCGAGCGTGATTTCGACGAACACGAGCAGTGACGCCCCCAACTGATGCGGGTTCACACGGGCGTAATAGCCGGAAATGACGTCGTCCCGCTCCATGCGTTTTACGCGCTCGATACACGGCGTTACCGACAGCCCGACCTGCTCCGCGAGTTCCTTCATCGCGATGCGGCCATCCTGTTGAAGGATCCGCAGAATCCGCCGATCGATCTTATCCAGCTCCCGCACCGAATTTCGTTGAGTTCTCATTCGATTCAACCAAAAAGTAAGCAAATACAATAACAAAAACTACCGCTCTCTCAATACTATAGTCGATACCACTATGTAACCCGCTACTCAAACGGCTTCACGAAAAACGAAGCAATGACCGGCGGAATGTCACTTTGCACGGAGCAAGACATGCAAGTTGTAATCTTGGGAAGCGGTGTTGTCGGAGTGACGAGCGCCTACTATCTGGCCCGTGCGGGGCACGACGTGACGGTCATCGACCGTGAAGCCGGGCCAGCGCTCGAAACGAGTTTTGCAAACGCAGGGCAGATCTCACCAGGCTATGCATCGCCATGGGCGGCTCCCGGCGTGCCGCTCAAAGCGGTGAAGTGGATGTTCGAGAAACACGCGCCGCTCGCCATTCGCCTGGACGGGACATCGTTTCAGTTGAAGTGGATGTGGCAGATGCTGCAGAACTGCACGCAGGACCGCTATTCGATCAACAAGGGCCGCATGGTTCGCCTGGCTGAGTACAGCCGCGATTGTCTGCAGGCGCTGCGTGCGGACACGGGCATTCAATATGAAGGCCGGACCGGCGGCACGCTGCAACTGTTCCGCACGCAGCAGCAACTGGACGGCGCGGCGAAGGACATCGCCGTGTTGCGCGACGCGAACGTGCCCTTCGAACTGCTCATGCCTGCCGACCTGCATAAGGCGGAGCCGGCGCTCGCGGCGGTATCGCAGAAACTGACGGGCGGTTTGCGCCTGCCGAACGACGAAACCGGCGACTGTCAGAAATTCACCACGCGTCTTGCCGCCATGGCCGAACAGCTCGGCGTGAAATTTCGCTACAACACGCCTATCGATGCCCTCGCAGTCAGCGGCGGCCGTGTCGCCGGCGTGCAGTGCGGCGGCGAGATGATCCGCGGCGATTCTTACGTGGTCGCGCTCGGTTCATACTCCACCAAGCTGCTCGGCGACCTCGTCAAGATTCCGGTTTATCCGCTGAAGGGCTATTCACTGACGGCGCCTGTCGTCAATGAAAGCGCCGCGCCGGTTTCCACCGTGCTCGACGAAACCTACAAGATCGCGATCACCCGTTTCGATGACCGGATCCGTGTTGGCGGCATGGCGGAAATTGTCGGCTTCGATCAATCCCTTCGCCAGGCGCGCCGCGAAACGCTCGAAATGTGCGTGAACGACTTGTTCCCCGGCGGCGGCGATACGGCGAAGGCGTCGTTCTGGACCGGCTTGCGCCCCATGACCCCGGACGGCACGCCGATCGTTGGCCGTACGCCGATCGCGAATCTGTACTTGAACACGGGACACGGCACGCTCGGCTGGACCATGTCGTGCGGCTCCGGCCAATTGCTGGCGGACCTGATGTCGGGCAAGCAGCCGGCGATCCAGTCGGACGATTTGTCGGTGCATCGTTATTTGGGCGAAGCGCGTGCGAGCGGCAGGCCTGCGTACGCAAGGGCATGACCTGAAAACAAAGTATAGAAACGTAAAAGGCCGTCCCCGCGAAGGGACGGCCTTTTAATTTGCGCTGCGCCGAACGAAGCAAATCAGAACTGTTCTTCGCGCATCGCGAGATACCCTTCCTGCCCGTTGGCGCTGACGATCGATGCTTCGATGCCCGGCGCCTGCGATAAAACATGCTCGGCAAAGAACTGCGCCGTGGCGATCTTTGCGCCATGGAACGCTTCGTCTTCTGCGCGCTTGTCCGAGGCCACCAACAGCGCCCGCGCCATCTGCCAGCCACCGAGCACGATTCCCGCGAGCTTCAGATAAGGCACACTGCCCGCAAACACCGCGTTTGGATCGCTTTTCACCCTTGCGACCATGAACTCGACCACGCGCGCCAATGCGAGACTTCCCGCGCTCAAATGCCGGTGCATGGACTTGAACGCCTGGCCCTCACGATCGGCCAACAGCGCGATGGTCTGGTCCATCTGCGCAAGAATCGCCAATGCGGTCGCGCCGCCGTCGCGCACGGTCTTGCGGCCGATCAGATCGTTCGCCTGGATCGCGGTCGTCCCTTCGTAGATGGTGAGAATGCGTGCATCTCGATAATGCTGGGCCGCGCCCGTTTCCTCGATGAAACCCATGCCGCCATGAACCTGCACGCCGAGGCTCGTGACATCGATGGAAAGCTCCGTACTCCAGCCCTTCACGACCGGCACGAGAAATTCGTAGATGGCCTGATGCTGTGCGCGAGCGGCTTCGTCCGGATGGTGATGCGCCAAGTCGCAATGCGCCGCCGCCACGTAGGCGAGCGCGCGCGATGCTTCGGTCAGCGAACGCATGGTCAGGAGCATGCGGCGTACATCCGGATGATGAATGATCGATACCGGCTGCTTCGCCGAGCCATCGACCGGGCGGCTCTGCACGCGATCTTTCGCAAACGCGACGGCCTGCTGGTAAGCCCGCTCGGACACCGCCACGCCCTGCAGCCCGACCGCAAAGCGTGCGGCGTTCATCATGATGAACATGTACTCGAGCCCGCGATTTTCCTCGCCGATCAACTCGCCGACCGCGCCGCCATGGTCGCCGAATTGCAGCACGGCGGTCGGGCTCGCCTTGATCCCGAGCTTGTGTTCAATCGAAACGCAATGCACGTCGTTGCGCTCGCCGAGCTGGCCGGTTTTATCGGTGAGAAACTTGGGGACGATGAACAGCGATATGCCCTTCACGCCATCGGGCGCACCGGGCGTGCGCGCAAGCACGAGATGGGCGATGTTCTTCGCCATGTCGTGCTCGCCGTAGGTGATGAAGATCTTCGTGCCGAAGAGCTTGAACGTGCCATCGCCTTGCGGCTCGGCGCGCGTGCGCACGAGCGCGAGATCGGAACCGGCTTGCGGCTCGGTGAGGTTCATCGTGCCGGTCCATTCGCCAGAGATCAGCTTAGGCACGTAGAGCTGCTTTTGCTCCTCGGTACCGGCCGTGAGCAATGCTTCTATAGCGCCATCGGTCAGCAGCGGACACAACGCAAACGACAGATTCGCCGCATTCAACATTTCGATACACGGCGTCGCGATGAGCTTCGGCAAACCCTGCCCGTCGTATTCGACAGGATGCAGCACGCCTTGCCAGCCGCCTTCGCCGAATTGCCTGAACGCTTCTTTGAAGCCCGGCGTGGTGATGACTGCGCCGTCTTTCCATGCGCTCGGATTCCTGTCGCCCTCAACGTTCAGCGGCGCAACCACTTCGCCGTTGAACCGCGCAGCTTCTTCGAGCACGGCGCGGGCGGTGTCGAGGCTTGCGTCCTCGAAACCCGGCAACGCCGAGATGCCTTCAATGTCCGCGAGTTCCTTCATCACGAACAACATGTCCTTGACGGGCGCGTGATAGCTCATGCTTGTCTCCCCCACTAGATATGAAAAGGGGCGCACATGCGTCGCCCCTTTTTTAGTCCTTCCTGACCAGCCGATCAGCCCAGCTCTTTCACCAGATCCGGCACCACCGTGAACAGATCGCCCACGAGCCCGTAGTCCGCGACACCGAAGATCGGTGCTTCAGCATCCTTGTTGATCGCGACGATGACCTTCGAGTCCTTCATCCCGGCCAGATGCTGAATCGCGCCCGAGATACCGACGGCGACATACAGATTCGGCGCCACGATCTTGCCCGTTTGCCCGACCTGATAATCGTTCGGCACGAACCCGGCGTCGACCGCTGCACGCGATGCACCCAGCGCCGCGCCCAGTTTGTCGGCGAGCGGTTCGAGCACTTTGGTGTAGTTCTCGCCGTTGCCGAGACCCCGTCCACCCGACACGATGATCTGCGCCGACGTCAGTTCAGGCCGGTCCAGCTTCGTCACTTCGCGGCTCACGAACTTCGAGATGCCGGCGTCAGCAGCGGCTTCGATCTTCTCGACCGATGCACTGCCGCCTTCTGCTGCAACCGGATCGAAACCCGTGGAACGCACGGTGATGACCTTGATGGCATCGCTCGATTGAACAGTTGCGATGGCATTGCCCGCGTAGATCGGACGCTCGAATGTATCGGCGCTGTCGACCGCCGTGATGTCGCTGATTTGCGCGACGTCCAGATGCGCTGCGATACGCGGCGCGACGTTCTTGCCGTACGCGGTTGCCGGAGCCAGGATATGCGAATAGTTCTTCGCGATCTGCAACACCGTCCCGTCGATATTTTCGGCGAGTCCGTCGGCAAGCTGGGGTGCATCGGCCAGCAGCACCTTCGATACACCCGCGATCTTCGCGGCGGCATCGGCTGCTGCCTGCGCGTTCGCACCCGCGACCAGCACGTGAACGTCGCCGCCAATCTTCGATGCAGCCGCGATGGTGTTCAGCGTTGCCGGCTTGATGGATGCGTTGTCGTGTTCTGCAATTACAAGAATGGTCACTTTCTCAACTCCCTCACAGAACCTTGGCTTCGGTCTTCAGCTTCTCGACCAGCGTCTTCACGTCCGGCACCTTCACGCCTGCGGAGCGCTGCGGCGGTTCGGCGACTTTGAGCGTCTTCAGACGCGGCGTGACATCCACGCCCAGGTCTGCCGGCTTGATGGTTTCCATCGGCTTTTTCTTGGCCTTCATGATGTTCGGCAGCGTGACGTAACGCGGCTCGTTCAGGCGCAAGTCCGTGGTGATCACGGCAGGCAAGGTCAGCGACAGCGTTTCCGACCCCCCGTCGATTTCGCGCGAAACCGAAACGCGGCCGTCGGCCACAGTTACCTTCGATGCAAACGTCGCCTGCGGCAAACCAGCCAGCGCGGCGAGCATCTGACCGGTCTGGTTCGAGTCGTCGTCAATGGCTTGTTTGCCGAGAATGATCAGTTGCGGCTGTTCCTTGTCGACCAATGCCTTGAGGATCTTCGCGACCGCCAGCGGCTGCAATTCCTCAGTCGATTCGACCAGGATCGCACGATCCGCACCGATGGCCATGGCCGTGCGCAGCGTTTCCTGGCACTGCGTCACGCCGCACGACACGGCGATCACCTCGGTCGCCACGCCCGCTTCACGCAGGCGCACGGCCTCTTCGACGGCGATTTCATCGAACGGGTTCATCGACATCTTCACGTTTGCGATATCGACTGCACTGCCATCCGGCTTTACCCGGACTTTCACGTTGTAGTCGACCACGCGTTTGACTGGTACCAAGATTTTCATGCACACGCTCCTGAGTTACGAATACGTCACCAATCCCATTATAACGAGTGACTCCGGTCATCGAACGCTAACGGCGGATCGGTGACAACCGGCCGCTGGAGAATTCCTCAAGCTTAAGACAATCGCCAAAGCTTATTCTTTACAGAACGATCGTACTATTTTACGCTTATCTTGCCTGCCAGGACAATCGGGGATTTGCTCTAGACGCTTTGCACGCGGCACAGACGCTATCATCGGCGGCATCCCGAGCCACCGAAATCGCCATGCCGAAAGTCGAGCGCAGCACGTATTCCACCAGCAGCATTGCCACGCGCGATGGCATCGACCTCTATCTTCATCGATGGGAGGCCGCTCCTTCGTTTCCCAAACCGCTTGCAAGGATCGCGCTGGTTCACGGACTGGCCGAGCACGCGCGGCGCTATGAGGCGCTGGCGTTGCGGTTGAACGCGGCGGGTATCGAGCTGATCGCGATGGATCTGCGCGGTCACGGCAAGTCGCCGGGCGAGCGCGTGTGGGTGAATACCTTCGACGAGTATCTGCTCGATACCGACGCCCTGCTCGCCGCCGCTAAAACGACCGTGCCTCTGGACGTTCCGTTGCTGCTCATGGGTCACAGCATGGGCGGTGCAATCGCCGCGCTGTATGCAGCCGAGCGGTTGCCGGAAAGCGGGCGCACGCTTGCGGGCCTGATTCTCTCGAGCGCGGCACTGAAGATGCCGGCCAGTGCACCCCGCTGGAAACTGGCGATGGGAGGCACGATCAGCCGCTTCATGCCGCATTTTCCAGCAATGACTATCGATCCCGCCACGTTGTCCCGTGCGAACGGCGTAGTCGAAGCAAACCGGCGCGATCCGCTGGTTCATCACCAGGCGATTCCGGCGCGGACCGTGGCGGAGATCGGCATGGCGATGGCGCGCATTGAAGCCGGACGGGCATCGATCACATTGCCGTTGTTCGTTTTCCACGGCACGCGGGACGCGCTGACGAACCCCGACGGCAGCCGCGAATTCGAAGCCCATGCCGGTTCGACGGACAAGACGCTGTTGATGCTGGAAGGCAGTTATCACGAGACGCTAAACGACCTCGACCGTGACCGTGTGATCAAGGCGTTGATCGACTGGACGCTCGTGCGCGCGGATCTTCAGCGCATGCGCATGTAACGCGGTTCAAATCTCGGCGAGCGCGCGCACATGCGCGACCACGCTGCGCCCGAGCGCCGAGAGGTTATAGCCGCCCTCGAGCGAACTCACGATACGCCCCTTCGCATGCCGTTTCGCCACGGCGCAAATCTGCTCGGTGAGCCACGTATAGTCGTCCTCGACGAGACCCATGTTGCCGAGATCGTCCTCGCGGTGGGCATCGAAGCCTGCCGAGACGAAGATCATCTCCGGCTTGAACTCATCGAGTTTCGGCAGCCACATCATGTCGACGGCTTCACGTACAGCCATGCCTTTCGTACGCGCGGGCATCGGCAGGTTGACCATGTTGGACGCGTGATTGTCGGCGCCGCTATACGGGTAGAACGGGTGCTGGAAAAAGCTGCACATGAGCACGCGCGGGTCGCCGCAAAACGCGGCTTCGGTGCCGTTGCCGTGATGCACATCGAAGTCGATGATCGCAACGCGTTGCAGACCGTGCACCTCGAGCGCATGACGCGCCGCAATGGCGATGTTGTTGAAAAAGCAGAAGCCCATGGCGCGAGCCGGTTCCGCGTGATGTCCGGGCGGACGCACGCTGCAGAACGCGTTGTCGTACGTGCCCGCAATCACCGCGTCGGTTGCCGCGATCGCCGCGCCCGCCGCACGCAACGCCGCCTGGTAGCTGCCCGGCGACATCAGCGTATCGGGATCGATTTCCGCGCGTCCTTCCAATGGCGCGGTCTCTCTCACAAAGTCGATATGCGCCCGCGTATGAACCCGCGCCAGATCGTCTTCACTGGCAAGCGGCGCTTCTTCGCGCTCGATCAATGCATCGATACGGCTGCCGATCAACTGGTCTTCGATCGCCTGAAGGCGCGCCGGACACTCGGGATGCCACGGCCCCATGTCGTGAAGAAGGCAATCTGGGTGGGTATAGAAGCCGGTAGCCATAATGTTTGCCGCGCGGGGCCTGGCCGCTCGCACGTGTCTCGAATCGTTCAGGTGTTTTTGTCGTACGCGATGCGGGTATCAATCGGTTGAAGCATGGGGCGGAAGCCGGATCGCGCGGGTTCTTGGTAAGTTACCACACTGAAATCGATACGCATGGGAACACCGCTTTTGTATGCTTGCGCGCCATTTGAAGGGCTTTCGGGATAGCCTCGAAAACACGTCGGTTATACTGATCCGACTCTCGTATGCCCCGCGCGCGTTTCCCGCGTGCCTCGCGTTACATCGCCACAATTTCGCACACTATGACCTTCAAGTTTGCTTCGTCCGTCTTGCCTCTTTCGGCGCGATCCGCGCGCCTCGCCTCAATCGCCTGCCTTGTTGGCGTGATCGGCACACTCAGTATCGGCCAGGCGGTGGCGCAAGGGTCGCCTCAACCCGCGGTGCCGCAAGGGCAAGACTTCGAAGAAGAGATCGTGCCGCAGCGCTACGCGAACAACCCGAATGTAGATGCGTTCATCAACGATCTCGTCGCGCGCTACGACTTCGATTCCGGCTCGCTGCACGCACTCTTTAACCGCGTGAGCTATTCGGCAACGGCGGTCAAGCTGGTCTTGCCGTCGCCCACGCCTGCTACCAAGAACTGGCGCGCCTATCAGTCGCGTTTCATCGAGCCGGTGCGCATTGCGGCCGGCGTGAAGTTCTGGCGCGCTAACCAGGCGGCATTGCAACGGGCATCGGATCAGTATGGCGTGCCGCCCGAGGCGATTGTCGGGATTATCGGCGTGGAGACCATCTATGGCCGGTACATGGGTAACTTCCGCGCGCTCGACGCGTTGACCACGCTGACCTTCGACTACCCCAACACGCCGAATCGCGACGAACGTCAGGCGACGTTCCGCAAGAATCTCGAAGACTTGCTGGTCTGGACGCATGACCAGCAAATCGATCCGACTACCGTGCTGGGTTCGTACACGGGTGCTATCGGCATTCCGCAATTCCTGCCCAGCAGCATCGTGAAATACGCTGTCGACTTCGACGGCAACGGCCACATCGATCTGCGCACGAGTACCGCGGACGCCATCGGCAGCGTGGCGAATTACCTGAAGCAGCACGGCTGGGAGTCCGGACGTCCGGTGGTCTGGAAAATCGCAGGCGATGTCGGCAGCCAGGGCATTGCGCAAGCCGCCGCCGACGGGCAGCCCGAACCCCACTGGTCGCTCGCGCAGCTCACCAAAGCGGGCATGCTGATGGGCGAGCCGGGAGTCAATGTGTCGACGGAAGCAGGCACGCCGGTGACGGTGGTCGATTTACCGACACCGGGCCGGGCAACCGAGTACACGCTGGGGCTGAAGAACTTTTACGTGCTGACCCGCTACAACCGCAGCTTCTTCTATGCGCTCGCCGTGTATCAGCTTGGTGAAGCGGTGAAGGCGCAGATGAATGCCGGCGGAGCGGTAGCGGCTTCGCGATAATTCAGCCTTCGCTCAGACGTTAAAAAGCCCGGACTTGTCCGGGCTTTTTAACGTCTTCTTTTCACTGATATCAAGCCGGAAACACACCCGTCGACAAATACCGGTCGCCGCGATCGCAGACCACGAACACGATAGTCGCGTTCTCGACCTGACGCGCCACGCGCAGCGCCACTTCACACGCGCCCGCGGCCGATATGCCGCAAAAGATGCCTTCCACCGACGCCAGCCGCCGCGCCATGGCTTCAGAGGCCGCCTGGCTCACGCTTTCCGTACGATCCACACGGCTGCGATCGAAGATCTTCGGCAGATACGCCTCTGGCCATTTGCGGATGCCCGGGATCCGCGAGCCTTCTTCCGGCTGTGCCCCGACAATCTCGATCTTCTCGTTCTGCTCCTTCAGATACTGCGACACGCCCATGATCGTGCCGGTCGTGCCCATAGCGGAAACGAAGTGGGTGATGCGCCCTTCCGTGTCACGCCACAATTCCGGACCCGTTGTCTCGTAGTGAGCGAGCGGGTTATCGGGATTGGCAAACTGATCCAGGATGATGCCTTTACCGTCACGCTGCATTTGCTCGGCCAGATCGCGTGCGTATTCCATGCCGCCCGTCACCGGCGTGAGCACGATTTCCGCGCCGTACGCGGCCATGCTCTGGCGGCGTTCCACCGACAGGTCTTCCGGCATCAGCAATACCATCTTGTAGCCGCGAATGGCGGCGGCCATGGCGAGTGCAATGCCCGTATTGCCGCTGGTCGATTCGATCAGCGTGTCGCCAGGCTTGATACGTCCGCGCTCTTCCGCTTTCTTGATCATCGATAACGCCGGACGGTCCTTCACCGAACCCGCCGGGTTATTGCCCTCGAGCTTGCCGAGAATCACGTTGTTGCGCGCGCGAATCTCGTCGTCCGGAATACGGACCAGTTGAACCAGCGGCGTATTGCCGATGGTGTCTTCAATAGTTTTGTAAGCCATAGCGGGTGTGTTGCAGAGCGTAGAGCTTTTGATTGTAGCCCACGGGTCTTTTTGATGCCGCGCGGCCCTGTTGGGCAGAGGGGCGTACGGGCCTTGAAAGCACCTTCTTGCAAGCCGGGAGTGCATCGGCCAGCCGGCGCGCCAGCCGATGCGTCGTACCGCTCTACTTCTTCACAACAACCGCGCCGGCGGCTGGCTTGGCGGCGGCTCCCGCAGCGGGCTTCCCTGCTGCTGGAGCCGCCG
>NZ_CAXTGZ010000104.1:0-14749 GCF_964243625.1 uncultured Caballeronia sp. | reverse complement strand
CGCCATCGATCTCCCTTCGCCCGCGCCGACGCTCGTGTTTACGGCCGTGCAACCGGGAATCGTAGGCTCGCCAGAATCATTGCGCAGCGAGACCGCGTATTCGCATGGACCACAGCGAAGCTGCACATTCCAATAAAACAACCATTGCGGCGCACAGCCGGCAAAGGTCGACGAGGTATTAGTATGAACGCCCTAAAGAAACCGCCGCCGATCAAGGCGGAAAACCTGCTGCCGTCGAGACTGGCCGATCAGCAGCTCGACCATCTGGAGCGGATGATCGGCTCGATCGTCAAGAACAGCCCGGCGGCTCCCGTGCTTGGCCTGGACCCCGAATATTGGGAAAGCCGCGTCCGGGCGCTGGTGGAAGAAAACAACTTGCTGGTGGTTCAGCAGCAACGCGTGCAACGTCTTTTGATCAAGCTGCAGCAACGCGTAAAAAACAAGACGATGGACCCGGCGGCAGCTTGAGTCTCCTCGCGCCACCGTCCGGCGCCTGCAACCACGCGTTCGATCAGTTGCCGATTTTCAGCAGTTCCACTTCAAACGTCAGCGTGCTGTTCGGCGGAATGGCGCCCACGCCCCGATCGCCGTAAGCCGTTGCCGGCGGGCACACCAGCTTTGCCTTTTCGCCCACCTTCATCTTCTGCAGACCCTGCGTCCAGCAAGGAACGACACGTCCCAACGGGAACGATGCCGGCGTGCCGCGCTTGTACGACGAGTCGAACTCGGTGCCGTCCGCGAGCGTGCCGCGATAGTTGACCGTGACGGTGTCGGCAGCGGTCGGCTGCGCGCCCGTGCCGGCCTTCAGTTCGGTCACGGTAACGCCGGAAGGCAGCGTTTCAGTTGCGGCGGCGGCATAAGCCGATGAAGCGAGCAGAACCATCGAAAGCAAAAGCGATACTTTTTTCATAAAACGTCCGGATTATTTCGTGGGTGAAATGATGTACACGATTTCTTCGATCAACAGGAAATCGAGCCGCTTACCATAGCACGAGCGTGCCCACGCTCAGAGATGCCGCGATTCGGCGGGCGGCTCGCCCCAGTTGTCGTGACGGCCGTCGGCGACACGCACCGGCGCCTCTATGAGCTCGGTGGGCTCGGCGTTATCGAGTGAAGCCAACTGCACCGACACGTAATGGCCGCCGATCTCCTCGACATATCCACGGGCGAATGAACGCACGCCGCAGTGGCGGCAAAACAGGTGATGACCGACCTTGTGACCGAACTGATAATCGGTCGTGTCCTGCTCGCCGGAAAGCAGGCGAAAGGCGTCAGGTTTGATGATCGCGTTCCAGTTGCGCGTCTTGGTGCAGATCGAACAGTTGCATTTGTTGGTGCCGAGGCTCAGGTCGATGTCGGCTTCGAATCGAACCGCGCCGCAATGGCAACTGCCTGTATAAGTCTTCAGCATCGCATCCTCCCGGGAAATGGCGCACCGAAAGTGTACAGGCGTGCATGCCCGGAACGGCGTTGCCGGAACTGCAGTAGGATCGTTGACAATAAAAACCTCCTACGGTGCCATTCATGAACGTCACGCCCTTTCAGATAGCGATCCCCGATACCGCCCTGCACGACCTTCACGAACGGTTGTCCCGTGTACGCTGGCCGCAGTGTGTCGCGGATCTGGGATGGCGCGAGGGCACGGACGAGGCGTTCCTGAAACGTCTTCTCGATTACTGGCAGAACGGCTTCGACTGGCGCACGCAGGAATCGCGGCTCAACGCGCTGCCGCAATTCACCACCAGGATAGACGATCGAACCATCCACTTCGTGCACGCGCGTGGAAAGGGGCCGGCGCCCCTGCCACTAATCCTGACGCATGGCTGGCCGGGATCGTTTATCGAAATGGAGGCGATCATTCCCTTGCTCGCCGATCCCGCCAGCCACGGCGGCGACCCGCGCGATGCGTTCGACGTCGTGGTGCCGTCGCTGCCCGGGTACGGGTTTTCGTCCGCACCGTCAACGTCCGGCACGGGACCGTCCGAAGTCGCGCGTGTGTGGGCGGCGCTCATGGAAGGTCTCGGCTATGGAAGATACGGCGTGCAGGGCGGCGACTGGGGCGCGGCTGTCTCCACATGGCTGGCGTTTCAGAATCCGGAAAACGTCGCGGGGCTTCATCTGAATTACATTCCGGGGTCGTACCGGCCGCCGCTCGACGGCGGCGAAGCTCCGCCCTCGCCGGAAGAGACGCAATTCCTCGATACAGCCAAAGCATGGGCCGACGCCGAAGGCGGTTACGCACATGTTCAGGGCACCAAACCGCAGACGCTTGCGTTCGGCCTGAACGATTCGCCGGCCGGTCTGGCGGCGTGGATCGCCGAAAAGTTCTACAGCTGGAGCGACAACGGCGGCGACCTCGAAAAAGCGATTCCGCTCGATGCACTGCTCACCAATATTTCGATCTACTGGTTCACCGGCACGATCGGCTCTTCGTTTCGCATGTATCTGGAAAGCCGGCGGCGGCCCGTGCATTTCACGAGCGGGCAACGCGTGCTGCCGCCAACGGGCATTGCAGCCTACCCGCACGAATTGCCGTTGCCGCCGCGCTCGTGGATCGAGCGTGTCTACAACGTGCAGCGGTGGACCACCATGCCGCGAGGCGGCCATTTCGCCGCAATGGAAACGCCGCATGAGCTTGCCGAAGAACTGCGGACATTCTTCAGGCCGCTGCGTTGAGCGGATCGATGAACGCCCTAAAGCAGATCCTTCGCCGGACCCGGATCGGGCAGAGTGGAAACCGCGCCGGGACGTCGAAGCATCTTGTCGACTTCGCCCGCGTGCAGCTCCTCCACGTGGATCATCTGCCGCGCGTATTCCTCGAGCGCTATGGAGCGGCCTTCGACCTCGCGCAGCAGCGTCCTGTAATGCTCCAGCGCAAGCTTTTCGCTTTCGAGCGATTCGCGCAGGATCGAGCCTATGTCGAAGGTATGGGAATCCAGCAACGGCCCTATTTCAAGCGATGGATACGCGCCGAGCGTCGTGATCCACTCGCCGGCCTGCTGCGCGTGAAGCAATGACTCGTCGGCTTGTTCACGCAGCCACGCAACAATCGGGATGCGGCCGAAGCCGAAAACGAGGAATGAGTAGTGGGTGTAACGGACCACGCCAGCGAGTTCTGACTCGAGAATCTGGTTGAGAATTTCGACGACGCGTTGCTGATTGATTTCCGGCATCTTCGCCTCCAGGTGCGCACACGGGTAACGCTCGGGACAAGCAGCGTTTTTCATGGTGCGCCTCAAGCGGCAAGCAGATCAAGCGCGTTGCTTGGCGCGCCGCAGCATTTGGCGGTCGGTCAGAACTTTTCCATCTGCCGATGCGCGCTCATTGCAATGCCCAGCGGCAATGCAATGCCGACAAAAATGCCGAGGAGCGCCCCGAATGCGTGCGCAAGCTCGGCAGGCGTCAACATCGACAAGTGCAAGCCGCACATTGCGAACCACGTCAGCACGGTTTCAAAGGTTTGTATCAGCATGAGCTGCCCCTTGGTTTATGCAGGTTTGACCGGCTTCTTGCGTTTGTCGGACGCGGGTTGCTTGAACATCGCCTTGCACTCTGGACTCAGCTTATTGAAGTTGGCCTTCATGCATGACGTGATTTTCTGCTCGTTCGGAATCTCCGATGCGCAAAATCGGATGGCGTCGCCCTTGCAGGCCGCCGTCTGCTCGTCGCGGGTTGCAGCAAAAGCGGCGCCGGCTGACGACATCACAAGGATCGAAACTAGAGCGTATACAAAGCGGAGCATGTTCACGATAAAAAGCAAAGGTGCTTTTATTACCGCAAACATCACGCCAGATCCGCACAAGAGGGTCGAGTTATTCTTCTAATGATTTTCGACCCTTGCGCTGCAAGGCTTTCGGCGATTATTCTCCGCGCGAGCGTGAATCAATCGTCACGTGTCGCGCCCGATTTAGCGCGTTAGAACGTCGTCCACGCTGCGTCTTTTGCAAGCGAGGGCGCTTGTCTGGTCATCTTTGCCGATACCGCCGGTTTTTTCGGTGCGTGCGTTGGCGCTGGCGCGAATGCATGGACGCTCACCTCAGAAGCATCGATCGTGAAAATCGATACCAGTTCGCGCAACGTATTGGATTGCGCGGCCATCGACTGAGCCGCCGCCGATGCCTCTTCAACGAGCGCAGCGTTTTGCTGCGTGACTTCGTCCATCTGCATGACGGCCTGATTGACCTGTTCGATACCCGTATGCTGCTCGCCCGATGCCGCGCTGATCTCGCCCATCAGGTCCGTCACGCGTTTGACCGACTGCACGACTTCGGACATGGTGCGACCGGCTTCATCGACGAGTTGCGTGCCTGCATTGACGCGCTGAACCGAGGCGCTGATCAGGTCCTTGATCTCCTTCGCCGCCGACGCGCTGCGTTGCGCCAACGTCCGTACCTCGCCTGCGACCACCGCGAATCCGCGGCCTTGCTCGCCCGCCCGGGCCGCTTCGACCGCGGCGTTCAGCGCGAGAATGTTCGTCTGGAACGCAATGCCTTCTATCACCGTGATGATCTCGGCGACCTGTTTGGAGCTGCTGGAGATTTCTCCCATCGTCTGGACGACGCGGTTCACGACTTCACCGCCTCGCACCGCGGTCTCCGATGCATTTGCGGCAAGCGAATTGCCCTGCAGCGCGTTCTCGGCGTTCTGCTTCACGGTTGCGGTGAGCTCCTCCATGCTTGCCGCCGTTTCTTCCAGCGACGCCGCCTGTTCTTCCGTGCGCTGGCTCAGGTCGGTATTGCCCGCTGCGATCTGCGCGGAACCCGTGGCAATGCTGTCGCTGCTGTTTCGCACGCGGCCGACCACGTCCACGAGCCGCTCGTTCATGTGGCGCATCGCGGCAAGCAACTGACTTGTTTCGTCCTTGCCGCTCACATCGATCACCGCAGTCAGGTCACCCCGCGCCACTGTTTCGGCAACCTTCACGGCACGCCCGATCGGCGCCGTGATCGAGCGCGTGATCAGTACGCCGATCGTCACGCCCGCAACCAACGCGATGACAATCAGGACGCCTGTCGTGACCATCGCCGATTGATAGGTCGATGCCGCGCCCGCCACTTCCCTCTCGGCGCCAGCACGATTCAACTCGATGTCCTGTTCTATGAGTTTCAGCGTTCCGGTGAATTCCTTGCCCGCGTCGCCGCTCGAGATGGCGCGCGCTTCGGCTATGCCTGCGTCGCCTTTATCGGCGGCTTCGAGAAGCTTGGCGTCGGCGGCGATGTAACGGCCCCAACCGCTTTTGATGTCCTCGAAGAGCTGTCTTTCTTCCGGCGAAGAAATCAGTTTTTCATAGCCGGCGAATGCCCCTTGAACCTTTGTCGCAGCGGCGTCGTGCTCGGCCCGGTTGGTTTGCCTTTCGTTCGCGTCCGCGGCGAGCAGATAGCGCAGGCTCGTACGGCGCATGGTGTTTGCGTATGACTGGATGCGTCCGGCGGCCTGAACGCTTGGCAGCCAGTCGTTAGCGAGTTCAAGGGTGCCGTCGTAGATACGGGATGTCTGCCACAACGTCAAACCGCCGACGGCGCACAAGAGGATCAGGATTGCGGCGAAACCTGCGGCAAGCCGGGTTCCGATTTTGAAGTTGCTGAGGGTCATGCTGATGCTCTCCGAGAGGTGTGTCGATGCACACGATTACGGAGAACTGGGGCGAATCTGAAATGACCTTTCAGATTTGGCGTGGAGTTTGTGTTTTGTAAGTTTGTGCGGTGCGGCGGACGATCGTTGATTTGTATACGTAAATTCGTCGAGCGGTTTAGTGGTTCGCACAAAAACTGAACAGCTATTCTAAACTCTTTCTCGAAGACAGCATTTTTAGAGTAAAAAACACTCACATAGATGACTTATTTAAAATTATTTAACTTTATCTGCAATCGCGTCCGAATTAGCGTTTCCTTACAACGAACACTAAAATCGGCATTTGTCTGACTATTACCGAAATCATGTCTCATCATCGAGAAGCGTGCGGATCATGCGCCCAGGATTCGCCACGAAAGCGCGCATGACCTGGACGTGTTCGGTATCGTCGTAATCGACGCGTGCAACGCCGTCGGCCGTGAACTGATAAATCCACGCATCCGGATAAGCCATGAGAATCGGCGAATGCGTCGCAATGACAAATTGCGAGTCGTCGTTCGCCAGATCGTGGATGCGCGCGAGCGCGGCGAGCTGGCGTTGCGGTGAAAGCGCGGACTCCGGCTCGTCAAGCAGATAAAGGCCTTTGCCCCCAAAGCGGTTCATCAACAACGCGAGAAACGCTTCGCCGTGCGAGCGTTCGTGCAACGACTGGCCGCCGTAAGAGCCGATGACCGGCGGTCCAAAGCCGCCTTCGGCATCGAGATTTTCGATCTCTGTCGCGACATTGAAAAAACTTTCGGCACGCAGGAAAAAACCGTCCTTCGGCTTCTTGAATCCCTTGGCGACACGAAGGTATTCATCGAGCGTGGAATGAGAAGAGCGGGTATCGAAGCGGAAATTTTTCGTGCCGCCTTCCGCGTTGAAGCCCATGGACACCGCGATGGCTTCGAGCAGCGTCGACTTCCCCGACCCGTTTTCACCGACAAAAAACGTCACCTTCGGATGCAGTTCGAGCGTGTCGAGCGAGCGGACGGCAGGCAGCGCAAAGGGATAGACATCGAAAGATTCGACTTTTTCCCGCTGCAATGTAATACGGCTGATGTACTGGCTGGAGATCATGCGTGCGTTGTAGCGCTGACGAAGCGCCATCTTAACGCGTCGCTGCGAGCCGGTCGCTCACGCTTCCACGATCACTTCGAAACCGCCGTAGATCATGCGTTTGCCGTCGAAGGGCAGCGGATTTTTGTCAGGTTGAAGTCGCGGATCCGCCATGACCGCGTTCATGCCTTCGTCGCGAGCCTGGCGTGACGGCCAGACAATCCACGAGAACACAACCGCCTCGTCGTCCTTGCGTTTGACAGCCATGGTGAACGACGTCAGCGTGCCTTCGGGAACGTCGTCGCCCCAGCACTCGACCACCTTCAACGCGCCGTGCTCCCTGAAAACGCCCGCAGCCATGTGCGCGTGCTGCCGGAACGCTTCACGGTTGGCCGTGGGCACGGCCGCGAGAAACCCATCGATGTACGTCATGTCGCATCTCCTGTTCAGTCGTTCGAAAAAGGAGCACGCACAACGACGTTGTGCGCCTCCTTGCTCAACGACGAACGACGCGGCCGGAAATCGACATCGGGTTCAGCTTACGGGCGCAGGTTCGGGCACCGGCGCCGGAACATGCTGCGCAATCTGTTCGCGCAGCTTGATCAACGCAAGCACCGTGTCGATAGTCGGCGTTGCCTGCCCGAGCAGCCGCCCCATTTCCTGCACGACGGTCAGCAACGGATCGATTTCCATTGGACGATGCGCTTCGAGGTCCTGAAGCATGGACGTTTTGTGCGCACCGACGGCGCCCGCGCCATCTATACGTTTTTCCACATCCACCCGGAAATGCACCCCGAACCGTTCCGCGATGGATTTCGCTTCGAGCATCATGGTCCTCGATACATCGCGCGTCGCCGTGTTGCTCGTGATCACGTCGAGCGTTGCATGGGTCAGTGCGCTGATCGGATTGAAGCAGAGGTTGCCCCAGAGCTTGAGCCAGATTTCATCGCGGATATTGTCGCGAATGGGGGCATCGAGGTCCGCTGCAACCATGATCTCGTGCAGTTTTTGAACGCGTTCGGTGCGCTCGCCGCTCGGTTCCCCAATGGGAAACTTCTTGCCATACACGTGGCGTATCACACCCGGTTCCGTGATTTCAGCCGCCGGGTAAACCACGCAGCCAATCGCGCGCTCAGGGCCAAGTTGCTTCCACTGCTTGCCGCCCGGGTCGATGCTGTCAAGCGTCGTGTTGGCGAACTCTCCGCCGTGCTTGTAGAAATACCAGTAAGGGATGCCGTTGACGGCGGTCACGATGGCGGTCTCGGGACCGAGCAATGGCTGCATTGCAGCGACCACGCCCGGCACCGAATGCGCCTTCAACGCGATGATGACGTAGTCCTGCACGCCGAGTTCGCGTGGATCGGATGAGCACCGGACCTTGACGGTGCGCTCGCCGCCATCAATCTGGAGGCGCACGCCCTTCAATTGCATGGCCGCGAGATGCGGGCCGCGCGCAACGAAGCTGACGTCCGCACCGGCTGAAGCGAGTTGCGCGCCCAGGTACGCGCCGATTGCGCCGGCGCCATATACACAGATTTTCATCGGACTCTTCCTGTTTTAAATAACGAATTCTGTCGGGCCAGATGGAACCGTCAATCCGGCTTCAGGCGATGCGAATATCTCGGCGCGTCCTGCGAAGCCGCGGGTTGTGGTTCATGCCGTGCGATCGGCGACGGTCTCCACGTCGCGCGCCGGCATTCCTGATGAAGTGCCATGTTGCTGAACTCGAATGCCTCAGGCTGAAGCCATGATGGCAACGTTCATCCATTAACGAAAGTGAAAGTTTCTTATGCCTTGGATTAGGTAAACCTTATATATTCCGGATGCCTAATAAATTTTGGATGCGCGTGGTCAACGCGCTGTTTAAAGCGCGTATGTGGAATGCAGCGCTTGGTCAAACCCTTGCAATCCGCAGCAGGTTCGTCGTGCCCGGTTCTCCAAACGGCATGCCTGCCGCGATGGCAATTTGATCGCCGGATGTAGCGAAGCCTTGTCTTGCAGCAATGCCGCACGCCGCGCTGACCATTTCGTCCACCGATCCAATGTCCGGACTCACCGTGGAATGCACACCCCACACGAGCGCGAGGCGTCGTGCGGTTGCGAGCTTTGGCGTGATGCTCAGGATGGGCGCGGCCGGACGCTGGCGTGCGGCGCGCAAGCTCGTGTGTCCCGACGTGGTGTACGTCACGACGGCAACGGCGTCGATGGTCTGCGCGACATCGCGCAACGCGGCGCAGATTGCATCGCCGGGCGTATTCAGCGGCAGTTCGTGTTGTGCATCGATCAGGCTCCTGTACAACGGATCGTGCTCCACTTCCTTGATGATGCGGTCCATCATCGCGACCGCTTGCACCGGGAAAGCGCCGCTCGCCGATTCCGCCGAGAGCATGACGGCGTCGGCGCCATCGTAGATTGCAGTCGCAACGTCCGATGCCTCCGCACGTGTCGGCACGGGCGCCGAGATCATCGACTCGAGCATTTGCGTGGCGATGATCACCGGTTTGCCATGGCTGCGGCACGACCGCAGAATACGTTTCTGCACGCCCGGAACGCGCTCGGGGGGCAATTCGACGCCCAGGTCGCCGCGCGCGACCATCACGGAATCGGATGCCTGGACGATTTCATCCAGACGATCGAGCGCCGCCGGTTTCTCCAGCTTGACCATCAGGCCAGCGCGATCGCCGATCAGCTCGCGCGCATCGACAAGGTCCTCCGGGCGTTGCACGAAGGAAAGCGCGATCCAGTCAGCGCCGAGCGACAACGCAAACGCGAGATCGATGCGATCCTTTTGCGTCAGCACGGGAATCGGCAGGATGGTGTCGGGCACATTCACGCCCTTTCTGTCCGAGAGAACTCCGCCGTGCTTCACACGGGTTCGGATGCGTTTGCCGGTGTTATCGAGGACTTCGAGGCGAAGCTTGCCGTCATCGAGCAAAAGCGACTGGCCCGCAGCCACGACTTCGAACAACTCGGGATGCGGCAGATATACCCGGTTGACATCGCCGGGTTCCGGGTCGGTATCGAGCGAAAACTCCGCGCCTTCGGCCAGCATCACCTTGCCCGCTGCAAACGGGCCCACGCGCAGCTTCGGGCCTTGCATGTCGGCGAGTATCGATATTGGCCGGCCCGATGCGCGCTCGACTTCACGCACGAGGTCATAACGGCGTTTGTGATCCTCGTGCGAACCGTGGCTGAAGTTCAGGCGGAACACGTCCGCGCCGGCGTTGAAGAGCTGCGTGATCGTATCGATATCGGACGTCGCGGGACCGAGCGTCGCGACGATCCTGGCTTTGCGTGAGCGGATCATGGGGTTCCCGTCTTTCGATCAGGCGGCGGACAGTTGACGCAGCAATGCGTCGACACTCGTCTTGGCATCGCCGAAAAGCATGCGCGTGTTGTCCTTGTAGAAGAGCGGGTTGTCAACGCCCGCGTAACCGGTCGCCATGCCGCGTTTGGAGACCACGACCGTTCGCGCCTTCCACACTTCGAGCACCGGCATGCCGGCAATCGGGCTGCCCGGATCTTCGAGTGCGCCCGGATTCACAATGTCGTTCGCGCCGATCACGAGCACGACGTCCGTCGTGTGAAAGTCCTCGTTGATCTCGTCCATTTCAAGCACGATGTCATACGGCACTTTCGCTTCGGCGAGCAGCACGTTCATGTGTCCCGGCAAGCGTCCAGCGACCGGATGAATGCCGAAGCGAACCCTCACGCCGAGTGCTTCGAGCTTGCGCGTGATATCGCTGATCGTGGTCTGCGCCTGCGCCACGGCCATGCCGTAACCCGGCACGATGATGACCTCGGATGCATCGCGCAGGATGGCGCAGACTTCGTCGATACTCGTTGCGATCACTTCGCCGCCAACGTCCGCTGTGCTCGTTCCGCTTGCTGCGCCAAAGCCGCCCAGGATCACCGACAGGAAGCTGCGGTTCATCGCGCGGCACATGATGTAGCTCAGGATTGCCCCGCTCGAACCGACCAGCGCGCCGGTCGTGATCAGCAAGTCGTTGCTCAGCATGAAGCCGGTCGCAGCGGCTGCCCATCCGGAATAGCTGTTGAGCATGGACACGACCACGGGCATGTCCGCCCCGCCGATCGCCATCACGAGATGCACGCCGAGCGCTGCCGCAAGCACGATCATGATGAGCAACGCGGTGATGCCGTCGGCGACCACGTTGGCCGTCATGAACCGGTAACCCAGCGCCACGCACGCGACCAGCACCGCGAGATTCAGCATATGCCGCGCGGGCAAGACGAGCGGCTTGCCGCTGATCGTGCCTTGCAGCTTCAGGAACGCGACAATGGAGCCCGTGAACGTGATTGTGCCGATGAACACCCCAAGGTAGATCTCGCAGAGATGAATGGTCAGCTCGGCGCCGGCGATATCGCCCATCGGCATGAGGTAGTTGGTGAAGCCGATCAATACCGCCGCAAGTCCGACAAAGCTGTGCAGCACCGCAACGAGCTGCGGCATTTGCGTCATCTCGACACGCCGCGCGAGCACAGCCCCAATCGCCGCGCCGATCACAGCCGCTGCCAGCACGACCGCAAGCCCTGCGCCTTGCGCGATCAGCAATGTCGCAACGACCGCGATCAGCATGCCCGCTACGCCATAGATGTTGCCCCGGCGCGCGGTGCTCGGATGACTCAACCCGCGCAAGCTCAAGATGAAAAGCACGGTGGCGCCCAGATACGCAATGTTGCCAATTCCGTTCAGCATGTTTTTTCTCCTTAATTGCGCTGAAACATCTTCAACATGCGATGGGTCACGAGGAACCCGCCTGCAATGTTGATCGTGGCAACCAGCAACGCGATACCGCCAAGCACCGTCACGAGCGTGTCGGATGTACCGAGTTGCAGCAACGCACCGATCACGATGATCCCGCTGATGGCATTGGTCACGCTCATGAGCGGCGTATGCAATGCGGGCGTCACGTTCCAGACCACCTGGTAACCGACGAACACCGCAAGCACGAACACAGTCAGATGCGCGACGAAAGCAGGCGGCGCGACCGCACCGAGCGCGAGCAGGGCTACTGCGGCAACAGCCAGGATCACGATCGACATGAAGGCGCTGCGCGGTTCTTCCTTGATATCCGTTGCAACGAGTTTGGCGGCCGCAGGTTTATGCGGCGCGATGGCCGCCGTTTTTGGCGGCGGCGGCGGCCAGCTCACGACGCCGTCATGCACGACCGTTGCGCCGCGCATCACGTCGTCGTCCATGTTGATCTTCGCGATGCCATCCTTCTGCGGCGTGAGATCGGTCAGCAAATGACGGATGTTGGTGCCGTAAAGCTGGCTCGATTGCGTGGCCATGCGGCTTGCGAGATCGGTATAACCGACTATCGATACACCGTGGATCTGCGCCACTTCACCCGGCTGCGTGAGCTCGCAATTGCCGCCTTGCTCGGCCGCCATATCCACGATCACGCTGCCCGCGCGCATCATGCCGACCATCTCCGCGGTGATCAGCTTCGGCGCGGGTTTGCCCGGAATCAGGGCGGTCGTGATGATGATGTCCACTTCCTTCGCCTGTGCCGCGAACAGCGCCATCTCGGCTGCGATGAACTCCGCGCTCATCTGTTTCGCGTAGCCGCCACCGCCGCCGCCTTCTTCCTCGATATCGATCGTGAGGAACACAGCACCCATGCTTTCCACTTGCTGCTCGACCTCGGCGCGGGTATCGAATGCACGCACGATCGCGCCCAGACTGCGCGCGGCGCCGATCGCCGCCAGGCCCGCAACGCCTGCGCCGATCACCAGCACTTTCGCCGGCGGCATCTTGCCTGCGGCAGTGATTTGCCCGGTGAACACGCGCCCGAAATGCTGCGCCGCTTCGATAACCGCGCGGTAACCCGCCATGTTCGCCATCGAGCTGAGCGCGTCGAGCTTTTGCGCGCGCGAGATGCGCGGTACGGAGTCCATGGCCATGACGTTGGTGCCGGCCGCTGCAAGTTGCGCGAGCAACGCGGCGTTTTGTGCCGGCCAGATGAAGCTGATCAGCGTCGCGCCTTTTTTCAGCAGCGCCGCTTCCTGTGGTTCGGGCGCGCGCACCTTGATCACGACGTCGGCGCCGGACCACAACGCGGTCGTGTCGCTCACAATCCGAGCGCCGGCTGCACGGTAGGCGTCGTCATCGAATGATGCGGCGAGGCCCGCCTGCGATTCCACATTCACCGCGAAGCCGAGTTTCAACAACTGGCCGACGGTTTCGGGTGTCGCGGCAACGCGGCGCTCGCCCGCGCGGATTTCGCGCGGTACAGCAATGGTCATGGCCATGTCAGGCTCCGCCCGCTAAAACGTTCGACAACACCCCGATCCCGCCAATAGACACTTCCACCGTCGCGCCATCCTTGATCGATCCGACGCCAATGGACGTGCCGCACGCGATCACATCGCCGGGTTCGAGGGTCATGTCTTGCGAGATCAGGCTCACTTGCTGCGCGGGCGAATAGATCATGTCGGAGAGCGGATAGTTCTGGCGCTCGACGCCATCGAGACGCGTGACGACATGCGCATTGCGCCAGTCGAAATCGCGCTGGATCGCGGGGCCTATGCAACTGAAGGTATCGAAGCCCTTCGATCTGCACCATTGCGCGAAGTTGGGATCTTCGTTGAGGAGTTCGGCGGCGGTGACATCGTTGATGCAGCTATAGCCGAAGATATGGTCATCGGCTTCTTCCGCCGACACATTGCTGCAGCGCTTGCCGATCACGATTGCCAGTTCGCCTTCGTATGCGATCTTGCCGCTGTAAGCCTTCGGTCGCCGGATGGGTTCGCCGTGGCCGATCACGGAAGTCGGCGGCTTGATGAGAAACAGCGGATGGGAAGGCGCGGCCTTCCCCAGTTTCTCCGACAACGCGTGAAAGTTGTTCCAGAGCGCGACCACTTTTGTCGGTACGCACGGGCTCAGCAGCGTGACGTCTTCAAGGCTCAGCAAATTGGCGCCGGGAGTCGAAACCCCGAACATCTCGCCGTCGTATTGCGTGATGCGATGGTTTTCCAGAACGCCGAATCCCGTCTGGCCATGCGCGTTCCGAAACCGTATCCACGTTTTCATCGTTTGTCTCCTGCAAGTTTTTATGGGGTGCGCTGACGCCGGCTGCATTTCAGCCGCGTCGCATCATCTTTTATTGCAAGCCGGCGTTTTAAATGGCGCCGACCGCTCGCAAATGCGCAATCTGTTCCGGCTGATAGCCGAGTTCGGCCATCACTTCGTCGGTGTGTTCGCCGAGCAAGGGCGAGCGCGTGACTTCGGTGGGGCTATCCGACAATTTGATAGGATTCCCTACGGTCAGGTATTTGCCGCGCACTGGATGATCGACTTCGACAATGGTTCCGGTTTCGCGCAACGACGGCTCTTCCGCGATTTCTTTCATCGATAAAATCGGGCCGCACGGAATGTCGTATTTGTTCAGAATGTCCATGGCCTGGAATTTGGTCTTGGTCATGGTCCAGCGTTCGATCTCGGCGAAGATGTCCTTCAGATGCGGCAGTCGCGCGGCGGCGGTGGCGTAGTTCGGATCGGTGGCCCATTCTTCCTTGCCGATCACGTTGCAGATCTTCGCCCACACGGGCGCTTGCGTAATGAAATAGATGTACGCGTTCGGGTCCGTTTCCCATCCCTTGCATTTCAGGATCCAGCCAGGCTGACCACCGCCGGATGCGTTGCCTGCGCGTGGTACGGCTTCACCGAACTCGCCATTGGGATACTGCGGATATTCCTTCATCACGCCTGTGCGTTCCAGGCGTTGCTGATCGCGCAGCTTCACGCGGCACAGGTTGAGCACGCTGTCCTGCATCGCGGAGAGAACGTACTGGCCGCGACCCGTTGTGTGTCGTTGAAAAAGCGCTGTCACAATGCCGAGTGCGAGATGCAGGCCCGTTCCCGAGTCGCCAATTTGCGCACCGGTCACAACGGGCGGACCATCGTCGAAACCTGTCGTCGACGCGGCCCCGCCCACGCATTGCGCCACGTTCTCGTAGACCTTGCAGTCCTCATACGGACCGGGACCAAAACCTTTCACCGACGCCACGATCATCCGCGGGTTCAGTTCCTGGACGCGTTCCCATGTGAAGC
>NZ_CAXTGZ010000103.1:0-14758 GCF_964243625.1 uncultured Caballeronia sp. | reverse complement strand
TCCGCCTGAACCACTGGTACAGGCGTGCGGCCGAATGGCATACCGAGCCGGTCATCAAGCACATCTACGAAACCATTTCCCGCGACGAAGCCCGGCACGGCGGCGCGTATCTGCGCTACATGAAAAAAGCGATGGTGCAGACCGGCGATATCGCGCGTGCGGCTTTTGCAAAGATCGGTGTGCTGATGGCCTCGGCGCGACGCACGGAAAAACCGCTGCATCCGACCAACCTCCACGTGAATCAGGCGCTCTTTCCGCGCGACACCATCCAGTCTCGCCTGCCTGATCCGGAATGGCTCGAACGCTGGCTCGACGACCAGATTCGCTTTGACGATAGCTGGGAGAAGAAGGTCGTCGAACGGATCTTGCATAACTTATCCATCCTGTTCGAGCGTTCGTTCCTGACGGCTCAGGAGCTGAACCGGTATCGCAAGGAAGTGGTGTTGCGGTTGCAGGCGGCCAAGGGCGCGTCGGAACAGCCTGCCTGAGCTTGACTGCTGGTTTGTTCAGTTCTGGAAACAAGGAAACAGCCCGCCGGTCCATGCCCGCGGGCTGTTTTCTTTTTCGAGGCGTCGTCGCGTGCGTGGCACACTACGCACCTTCCTGATTTCTCCTTGTTCCTGCCATGGCCGCTCCTTTCGAACGCAAGATCATGACGCGCGTTGCGCTTGCCGCGTTGCGCCCGCAACTGAGCGCGCCCGTAGTCTTCACGAATGGCGTTTTCGATATCCTGCATCGCGGACATGTGACCTATCTCGCCGATGCCAAAGCGCTGGGCGCAACGTTGATCGTGGGTGTGAACAGCGATGCATCGGTGCGTCTGCTCGGCAAGGGCGATGACCGGCCGATCAATCGTGAGGACGACCGCATGGCGCTCCTGGCTGCGCTGGAAAGCGTCGACTGGGTGGTGAAGTTCGAGGAGTTCACGCCGCTGGAACTGATCGGCGAACTGCATCCGGATGTGCTCGTGAAGGGCGGCGATTACGACATGGACAAGCTTGCCGAATCCGCTCTGGTGCGCAGTTGGGGCGGCAAGGCGCTCGCCATTCCGTTCGAACATGATCGCTCGACAACCGCGCTGCTCAAGAGGGTACGCACGCAGGGGTAGGTGCCTGGTTGCCTGGCAGCGGCCGAGTTAGCGGCTTATTGCGAAAGCGGCGCGGCCTGAACTGCCGCCGCTGGCGCAGGACCGCCGACCACGGCCTGATCCGCCGCTTCTTCCGGGCTGATGGGACGCGTGCGAACGAGTTCAGGGTGAATCTGGCGGTCGAGGTGTTGCGGTTCGCGTCCGCCGGCAGACGGCAACGGTCCGAACACGCCTTGCACGACCACGAACATCAGCAGGTTTGCGAGGAACAACAGGGCGATCAGCCAGCGCAGCATGGAAAGCGCTCCATCAATGAGTTGATCAATCGGGTTCAATTGGTTCATTCGAGTGTTCGGGTCACTGCAGAAGGTGCAGCGTTCTCGCGCGCGATCAACGCGAGTCCGGCGAGCACCAGCGAGTCGTGACGAGTATGCGGCACCTTTAACGCGCCCGCTACTTCACGGGCGGCGCCGCCGCTCAGAATCAGGCGGAAATCGCCGTTCCATTGCGCGCGCAGATCTTGCCACGCACGCTCTATCAAGCCGGCCTGCGCCAGCAAACATCCTGTCGATAAAGCCGCGCGCGTGTCATTTGCAAAAACGCTTGCGGACGACGCGAGCGCGTCGCGGGCTGTATCGGGCTGGAGAGTGGGCAACTGCGCCGTGTGGCTGCCGAGCGATTGCATCATCAACTGCCAGCCGGGCGCAATCAGACCGCCGGTAAAGGTGCCGTCGGCGAGCAGCGCTTCGAGCGTCGTCGCCGTGCCGAAGGTTGCGATCAGCAGGTTTTCGCCGGGATACGCGGCGTGCGCGCCGATCATGCCGCACCAGCGGTCGCTGCCAAGCGATGACGGTTCCGAATAGCTGTTCGTCACGTCCAGTTGTTTCGCCTGAGCGCGCACGAATGTGTACGGCAAGCCCGGCCAGCGTTGCTCGATCTGACGGGCAATGCGCTCGTGCACGGCCGCCCCGGCGACGTTTGATATCCACACGCTTCCCGGTTTCACATCATGCGGCCATTCCAGTGGGTCAGCGTGTTCGAAGGCGCCGTCGCGCAGGCTTTCGCCTGCGGTCGTCAGGATCGACCACTTGATCCGGCTATTGCCGGCATCGATGAGCAAAAACGGCGCTTCACTCACGGACGTTCCTCCGCGAGCCGCAAAGAGACGTCGCCGTTGCTGGCGGTTCTGAGGCCAGTCGCGGTATCGATCTGCAACTGGCCGTTATCGTCGATACCCACCGCCAGACCGCGCGCCACTTCCACGCCTTGCTCCAGCAACACGACCTCGCGCCCCGCATACGCGTGCGCCGCGAGCCATTGCTGGCGAAACGGGCGGAAGCCGTCGGCGCCGAACCGCGCGAGCGTGGCGTCGAGCGCGTTCAGCACGGCGGCGAGGGTATCGGTGAGATTCGCGTCGCTCCAGGCCCTCGACAATGACGCCGGCGTGTTCCCCGGCGTGGGCAGCGCGTTGCGGCGCTGGGCCTCATTGAGTTCCGCCGCCAGTTGCGCCGCGCCGTGCAGGTTGATGCCAATTCCGATCACCACGGCGCTCGCCCGCGGCGTGCTCCACGCGGTTTCGATCAGGATGCCGGCGAGCTTGCCGTCGTCGAGCAATATGTCGTTCGGCCATTTCAAGGCGAGTCTCGCCGATGCCGACAGCGGCAACGTGTTCAGCGCCTCGAGCACGGCGGTGCCGACCGCGAGGCTCAACCCCGCGAGCCCTTCCAGCGGCCGTGGCAACACACATCCGACCGAGAAGGTCAGCGCGTTGCCCGGCTGCGCAATCCACGCGCGCCCGCGCCGTCCACGCCCGGCGGTCTGCAAGTACGCGACGCGCACGAACGGGCCGCCATCAGCGGCCTTCAGCGTGGAACGTGCCGAGAACGAGTCCGGCGCCGACGCCGACGTCCTGTTGCGCGGCTGCGCCTTGAGCTGCGCCATCAGGTCGGCGTTCGTGGAGCCCGTTTCATCGACGATCTCGATTGACCAGTCGCGCACCGGCCGCGCGGCCAGCGACATGAGCCGCTCGCTGTCGATACGCCAGGCGGCATCGAGAGGAAAAGACGAATTGGATGAGTTCATATGCGCATTGTAGCGATGTGCCGGACCCGGGCGTGGCGCCGGAACCCTTCGCGACGGTTGATGCACGGGCCGGAGCGCGGAAAACCCGGCCGAATGGCCAACGCTGTCACCTTTCGCGAGATTCCAGAATAGCTTCGCTACAATGAGTGCTCCCTGAAACCCTACTCCGAGCGTTTTAGAGCCTTGAACTTCGACACTCCGCCAGGCCTCAAGGTCGAGGCCGGCCAGCAGGGCAAGGTTGTCCGGCTTTCCGGCCAGTGGACGGCGCTTGCACTGGCGCGCGATCATGCGACCACCAAGCGCGGTGTGGTGGAACGGCTGCGCGGCGTGGGCCAGGAAGCAATCAAGCACTGGGACCTGCTGCCCGTCGAACGGCTCGATCACGTGGGCGGCCAGGCGCTCTGGCGCGTGTGGGGCAGGAAGCTGCCGGAGCAGGTTTCACTCTCCGACACGCAGAAAGAAATCTTCGAGCGCGTCGCATTGCTCGACGCCAATCGCGACGAGCCCGAGGTGGTGGATCGAATCGACCCCATCACGCGCTTCGGGCTGATCCTGTTCTCGTTCTTCGAGCATTTGTACGGCGGCCTGGCGCTGTTCGGCGGCTTCGTGCTGGACCTGATCGGACTGGTGCGTCGGCCGAAACGGATTCCGTGGACGGAGATATCCGCGAACATATATAGCGCCGGCACGCAGGCGCTCGGCATTACGGCGCTGGTCGCATTTTTGATCGGGATCGTACTGAGCTATTTGTCCGCGCAACAATTGCGCATGTTCGGCGCGAACCAGTACATCGTGAATATTCTCGGGTTGTCGGTGATCCGAGAACTGGGGCCTGTGCTCTCGGCCATCCTGGTCGCCGGGCGTTCAGGGTCCGCGATCACCGCGCAGATCGGCGTGATGCGGGTGACGGAAGAACTCGACGCCATGCAGGTCATGGGCATTCCGCACGGCTTGCGCATCGTGCTGCCGCGCGTGCTGGCGCTTGGTATTGCCATGCCGTTGCTGGTGATGTGGACCAACATGGTCTCGCTGCTCGGCGGCGCGCTGGCCGCGAAGCTGGTGTTGGGTATCGACCTGTCGTTTTTTGCGCGGTCGCTGCCGTCGGTCGTGCCTATCGCGAATTTGTGGATCGGGCTCGGCAAGGGCGTGGTGTTCGGCATGCTGATCGCGCTGGCCGCGTGTCATTTCGGCTTTCGCATCAAGGCGAACTCGCAAAGCTTGGGCGAGGGGACCACGACCTCGGTGGTGTCGTCCATCACCATCGTGATCCTGGCGGACGCCGTCTTCGCGATCCTTTTCCAACGGGTGGGAATCTGATGTCGGCAACGCTCGCCTCGGCCGTTCGCCATAAGCCGACTCCGGTGACGGCGGAGCCTGTCATCGAAGTGGTCGATGTAACCAAGCGCTACGGCAGCACGGTGATTCACGAGCACCTGAACCTCGAAGTGCGGCGCGGCGAGATCCTCGCGCTGCTCGGCGGTTCGGGTTCCGGCAAGACCACGCTCGTGCGGCAGATGCTCGGACTCGAGTCGCCCACGAGCGGCACCATCCGCGTGCTCGGCGAAGAATGGGCGAAGATGAACGAGGAAACCGCGCGGATGCTGCGCACGCGCTCCGGCATGATGTTCCAGCAGGGCGCGCTGTTTTCTTCTCTGTCGGTGTACGACAACATTGCCCAGCCGTTTCGCGAACTCGGCAAGATCCCGGAAGACCTGATCCGCGAGTTCGTCATGCTCAAGCTCGAAATGGTCGGCCTTTCGTGCAAGAACATGAGCAAGATGCCGTCGGCGTTATCGGGCGGGATGGTCAAGCGCGTGGGTATTGCGCGGGCGATCGCGCTCGAACCCGAACTGCTTTTCCTCGATGAACCCACGGCCGGGCTCGACCCGAAGGCATCGGACGAATTTGTCGATTTGATTGCTACGCTGCATCGCGCGTTGGGTTTGACCGTGGTTCTCGTCACGCACGACCTGGACACCATGGTCGCGCTTTCCACGCGCGTGGCGGTGCTCGCCGATCGGCGGGTGCTGGTCGCCGCGCCCGTGGAAGAGGCGGTCGCGGTCGATCACCCGTTTATCCGCGAGTATTTTCTCGGGCGGCGCGGCAGGCGCGCGTTGCAGGCGCTTCCGCCCGAACGCCGCAAAAGGTTGCCGGCGGTCGCGCTCGAAGATGCGCCGTGCGGCCCCACGCTCTAGACGTTCTCATGAGTGGCTTCGTTTTGCGCTCAGGCAGTAAGCAGTAACAAAGGAACCTGTTGATGGAAAACAAATCCCATGCGTTCTTGGCCGGTCTGTTCACTATCGGACTGATGGTCGCTATTGGCGTTGCGGTGTTCTTCTTCAACGTCGACCGCACGGTGCGCGTGCCGTATGACCTGGTCGCGCGGACCAACGTGACGGGCCTCTATACCGACGCCGACGTGCGTTATCGCGGCCTCGGCGTCGGCAAGGTGCAGTCCATCAAGTTCGACCAGGGCCATCCCGGTCAGATCCGGATTCGCATCATGGTCGATAAAACCGCGCCGATCACGCAATCCACGTTCGCCACGCTTGGGTTCCAGGGCGTAACGGGCATTGCGTTCGTGCAACTCGACGACACGGGCAAGGACCCGGCGCCGTTGACGTCATCGTCGACCCAGGTCGCTTCGCTGCCGCTGCATCCCGGCTTGTTCGATCAATTGCAGCAACGTGGCGACATCCTGATCAAAAAGTTTGAACGCATCGCCGACGACGCAGACAGATTCCTGTCCGACGACATGCGCGACCAGGTCATGCAGACAACGAAGAGCCTGCAGGGCGCGGCCGACGGCATCGCCATGTTGAGCAAGCAAGTCGGGCCGGTGGCGGAACAGTTGCCGCGCACGCTGCATCAGCTCGACCGCACGCTCGCTTCCACGAACGCGCTGGCGAACAACCTGAGCCGTGCGGACGGTCCGTTTGTCACGAACCTGAACAAGGCGGGCGACGCGGCGGAACGCGCCGGCCGCGTATTGAACGAAGTGAACGAGTCGTTACAGGAGATGTCGGCGCGAGTCGGTTATGAAACCTTGCCACGCGTGAATTCGCTGGCCGATGACGTGGGCAGTGCGGCGCGTTCCGTTGATCGCGCGGCTGACACGTTCAACCGGAACCCGCGCAGCGTGCTGTTCGGCGCGCCGCAGCCCGAGCCGGGCCCGGGCGAGCCGGGTTTCAAATGGCCGGCGGCGCCGTCGAAATAAATCTGTTCGTCCACTGCCGCAGTGGTTTCAAACGGCAGCAGCCGGACCTTTCGATAAATCAATCAGGAAACTGAGATGCCACACACGATCTTGCAGGCGAAGCGCTTGGTAAAGCGCGCTGTGCGCCCGCTGCCGCGAGCGCGCTCCGGTTTTATTGTTTTTTCCCTCGCTGCAGTGCTTGCCGGTTGCGCTTCGGGACCGCCGGCGGCGGTATCGAATATTCGATACGACCTCGGCGACCCCGCACCGCTCGGCAACACCATGCCCATGCCGCCGGTGAAGGTGCTGGCGGTGAGCGCATCCAAGAACCTGGATACGGATGCGTTTTTATATCGCTTGAAATACGCCGATGCACAGCGCATCGGGCGTTATTCGGACAGTCACTGGACCATGTCGCCCGCCGACCTGCTGACGCAGCGTTTGCGCGTCGCGCTGGCGTCACGTGGTCCCGTGCTGACCGGCTCCGACCCGGTGCGCGCGCCCATGCTGCAGGTCGATCTGACGGACTTCGAACAAGTCTTCGATGCCCCCGAAAAGAGCCACGGCGAAGTATCGGCGCGGGTGACGTTGTCGCAGCACGGGCAGGTGGTCAGCCAGCGCACGTTCATTGCGCGCGCCCCTTCCTATACGCCCGATGCCGCCGGCGGCGCAAGGGCGCTTGCCGCCGCGTCCGACGACCTGATCGCGCAAATGGCCGCCTGGCTTGGCGTGCAGCCACTGGTTGCATCGCAGTGACAGCGAGGGCGAACCACGCAGCGCCGCGCGCTTCAAGGCGGCCTGCATGATCGTCAAGCACTGGCAACGCCGGCCATCGGCGTTGTCGCGGCAAGCGCTCGCCGTTTATACGCTGCTGGTCGTCTATGGATCGCTGTATCCGTTTTCCGGCTGGCGGTCGCTCGGCATCGGCCCGTTCGCCTATCTCACCGATCCGCTGCCGCAATATCTCACCGCGTTCGATGTGATCACGAACGTGCTCGGCTATATGCCGTTCGGCGCGCTGGCCGTGCTGGCGCTCTATCCACGATACCGCGGCGTGCTCGCGGCTGGCGTTGCGTTCATTGGCGGGGCGATGTTGTCGGGCGCCATGGAAGCCGTGCAGACGTATTTGCCGACGCGGGTTTCATCGAATCTGGACCTGGCGGCGAACGCGCTGGGCGCGCTGCTCGGCGCCGCGCTGACCGCGCCGGCCACGAGCATGCTACTCGACCGTGGCGCGCTGCGGCGCCTGCGCTTCATGTGGTTCGAGCGGGACGCGGCGTACATGCTGGGGTTATCGGCGCTTTGGCCTTTCGCCACGATGTACCCCGCACCGTTCCTGTTCGCCGTCGGCAATTTGCCGCGCCTGCTGTGGCAGCAACTCGACCCTGTGATGCAGGAGGCACTGCTTTCATGGATACCGGTAGCGTGGAACGTGACCGCATGGCCGATGCGTCTTGGCGATCGCCTTCCCGATGACACCTGGGAAATGGTCATCACATCACTCAACTTGTTTGCGGCGCTCGTGCTGACCACGTTGCCCATGCGAGCCCGCGCACCGCGCGTGCGTCTTTTACTCGGGCTCGTGATCGCAACGCTGTGCGCGAAAGCCGGCGCGACCTTCCTGCAATCGCGCTCGGGGCTGACCTTCGACTGGGCCACCGACGGCGCCGTGTACGGCATTGCGGCCGGCACGGCGGCGGGGCTGCTGTCCCTGAAATGCTCCCGGCCATGGCGTGCAACGCTCGCCGGCATTGCGTTGATCGTGGCGCTCGTGCTGGTCAATCTGCTGCCGGTGAATCCTTACTTCGATATCGTCGTGGCCGATTGGCGCCAGGGACGTTATCTGCATTTCAACGGTCTCGCGCACTGGCTCGCGTGGGTGTGGCCATATGCCGCACTGGGATGGCTGGCATCCACGGCGGAGCGCGCATTCCTGGCGTGGCGGCGTGGCGGTGGCGTGAAAAGCTGACCCGGGTGACGGTCGTTATAATCGAATCAACCCCCACAAAATCCCCGGCCAAGCTCATGGACCCTTTCTACAAGTATCACGTGTTCTTCTGCCTCAACGAACGCGCGCCCGACGCCCCGCGCCCAAGCTGCGCGAATTGCGGCGCCCAGGCCATGCAGGAGTACGCGAAGAAACGCGTGAAGAAACTCGGCCTCGCGGGCGACGGCAAAGTGCGCATCAACAAGGCGGGCTGCCTCGAACGATGCGAACTCGGGCCCGTGATCGTCGTATATCCGGAAGGCACCTGGTACACCTACGTGGATGAAACGGATATCGATGAAATTGTCGATTCGCATCTGGTGAACGGCAAGATCGTGGAGCGTTTGCTCATCGATCAGCCGGCGGCCTGAGGTTCAGGGAATGAATGCACAGACCGAGAAGTTCCTGATCGATGGCCCCGCAGGCAAGATCGAAGTCGCGCTGGATCGTCCGGCCGACGGCACCCCCTCGCGCGGCATTGCGCTCGTGGCGCACCCGCATCCGCTTTACGGCGGCACCATGGACAACAAGGTCGCGCAGACGCTCGCGCGAACGATGGTCCAGCTTGGTTACATCACGTATCGGTCGAATTTTCGCGGCGTGGGACAAACGGCGGGCGAACACGACAACGGCACGGGCGAGCGCGACGATCTGCTGGCGGTGGTCGCGTATATGCGTGCGCAACCGGGCCAAGCCGATGTTCCGCTCGTGCTTGCCGGGTTCTCGTTCGGCACCTTCGTGCTCTCGCATGTGGCGAAGCAGTTGCGCGAGTCCGGCGAGGCGATCGAGCGCATGGTCATGGTCGGCACGGCAGCGAGCAACTGGCCGGTCGCCGAGGTGCCGGACAACACGCTCGTGATCCACGGCGAAGTCGACGATACCGTTCCGATCACCTCGGTCTACGAATGGGCGCGCCCGCAGGAATTGCCCGTCGTCGTGATCCCGGGCGGCGAGCATTTCTTCCATAGAAAGCTGCATGTGCTGAAGAAGATCATCGTCGACGCTTGGCGTTGAGGCTTACGCAGGAACAACCGCTACTTTCTGCTGGATCAACGCGCGGCGCCAGGGCTTTCAAAGGCTTTGCGCCGCGTTCGTTTTTACACTCGCTTTCAAGAATCCCCGGCAAATCAAGCCACTTCCACGGCAAAAGCAACATTGCGCACGCGTATAATGGCGCAGACTTTTGCCCGGCCGACTATTCGGCCGCCGCTTGGCCGCAGCGCATGCAGCACGCGATTCACCGCTCGATTCAACGGTCGCGTTCAGTCCATGTGCCGCTCGAGTATCGAAGCGCGCGGAGGTCGGTCCGAACGAATCTTCGCGCCCTGCGTCGAAGCACAGCGCTCCGCCGGACTGACCCTCCGCCTGTACAACCCGCGAGTCGCGTCTTTTCTCGGACATCCGGAAAACGCCGACTCGCCGATGCCTTTTCTGCCGATCCGAACCTATGCGCTTTTCCCCTTCCGGCTTGCCCTTCGTTGCTCCCTCTTTCGTTCATCGTGCCGTTGCTGCCGCTATCGTCCTGCCGGCGACGCTCGTCGCGGCGAGCGTTTTCGCCCAGGTTCCGCCACCCGATGTAACGGCCCGCTCGTGGGTTCTCGTCGATGCAACCAGCAACCAGGTGCTCGCGTCCGGCAACCCGGATGAACGCTCGGAACCGGCATCGCTGACCAAGCTGATGACCGCGTATCTCGTTTTCGACGCGCTCAAGTCGAAGAAGATCAACATGGACCAGACCGTCATGCCGAGCGAGGCCGTGCGCCGCGTGGGCACGGACGAGTCGCGCATGTTCATCGAGGCGAACAAGCCGGTGACCGTGCACGATCTCGTGTACGGCATGATCATCCAGTCGGGCAACGACGCAGCCATTGCACTGGCTGAGCTGGTGGGCGGAAGCGAAGGCAATTTCGTCACACTGATGAACGCGGCGGCCAAGCAGATTGGTATGAAAAATACCCATTTTGCCGATGTCAATGGCACGACCGACCCGAATCACTACACCACGGCAGGCGACCTGGCCGTGCTGTCCACGCGCCTGATCCGCGATTTCCCCGAGTACTACGCCATTTTCTCGGTGAAGGATTTCACCTATAACAAGATCAAGCAGCCGAACCGCAACCGCCTGCTGTGGATCGATTCAACGGTGGATGGCCTGAAGACCGGCCACACCAAGGCAGCGGGTTATTGCCTGATCGCGAGCGCGAAGCGTCCGCTGGAAGGCGTGCCTGACGCGAGCCGCCGGCTGGTCGCCGTGATGATGGGCGAGCCGAAAGAGCACAACCGCGTGCAGGACAGCCTGAAGATGCTGAACTACGGCTACACCGCTTATGACGCGGTGCGCCTCTACAAGGCGGGCCAGGTGATCGATTCGCCGCGCGTCTACAAGGGCACGGAAAACGCGCTCAAGGCCGGCGTGGAAACCGATCAGTACATTACCGTTCCGAAGGGCATGGGCGAGAAGGTCAAGCCCACGGTCACGCATAACGACACCATTGTCGCGCCGGTCAAGAAGGGCCAGCAGGTCGGCACCGTCAAGATGATGGCCGACGGCAAGGAAGTCGCCCAATTCCCGCTGGTCGCGCTTCAGGATGTGCCGCAAGCCGGTTTTGTCGGCCGGACGTGGGATTCGCTGCTGATGATGTGGCAGAAGAAGAAATAAGGAAGAAGCAAGCAACATCGGGCAAGTTGGAATCGGCCGATCCGGCTCCATCTATGTCTGCTGTGAGACGCCCGGACAGCCCGGGCGTCCGTTAGATGGAGAACACCATGAGCTCACCCGATATCGACGCCCTGTTCGATTTCCCCTGCGATTTCCCGATCAAGGTGATGGGCGCGACGCATCCGGAATTCCGCGATGCCGTCGTCACCGTGATCCGCGAATTCGACGACCACTTTGACATCGAGCGCATTGAAACGCGTCCGTCGTCGGGCGGTAAATACACCGGTCTGACGCTCACCGTTCGCGCGCAGAGCCGCGCGCATCTGGACGATATCTATCGTGCGCTGACCGGTCACCCAATGGTCAAAGTGGTGCTTTAAGTACCTGCAGCGACGGTGCCCCTGGCGGCCCGGACGTGCGCAGGCCCGTCGCACACGGCCGGCGTGCGCTCGTAAAGCTGCTTGAACTGCATGATTTCGTCCAGCAGCCACGCGCGAAACGTCTGCACGCGCTGCGTCCCGAGCAGTGCGAGCGGACACACGAAGTAGTAATTCCACGGGCTCGGCCCATCAATGTTGAACAGCCTCACAAGCCGTCCCGCCACGATTTCATGCATGGCGAGCGACCGGCGCACGAGCGCGATCCCTTGGCCCTGAATGGCCGCCTGCAGCAAATTCGACGAATCTTCGTAAAGAACGCCGCGCTTGGGTTCGGGCAGATCCACGAGCCCGGCTGCGTCGAACCAGGGGCGCCAGAGTTCATCGTGTGAACGCAGCAAGGGCGCGTCGGCCATATCGGCGGGCGTGCGAGGCAGCTTGCCGCCGCGGAAGTTCGGCGAACAGGCAGGGAAAAACACTTCATCGAGCAGTTCTTCGGAATGCAGCCCCGCGTATTTCCCGGTGCTCGCGAAGCGAATGGCGACATCGACGTCTTCGCGCGTGAAATCGGTCAGTTCGTTTGTCGAGAGCAGTTCGAGATTGATTTCCGGATGCTCTTCGATAAACCCGCCAATTCGCGGCGTCACCCAGCGCGCGGAAAACGACGACAGCATCGATACCACCAGCCGCCGGTCGCGATCCCCTGCACGTACCCGCCGCGTAGCTTCGGCGAGCGTGGCGAGGGTCGTACGGACTTCCGCGGCGTATTGCCGCCCGATATCCGACAGCCGCACGCGCTTGCCATCGCGAACGAAGAGCGTGACGCCGAGATCCGCCTCGAGCGCCCGGATTTGATGGCTCACGGCGCCGTGGGTGACGAAGAGTTCGTCGGCGGCGCGCGAGAAGCTTTCGTGTCGCGCGGCGGCTTCGAAGGCGCGCAACGCATTGAGAGCGGGGAGTTGGCGTAGGTCCACGGTCATCGGCTCGAATGTGTGTATGTGTGAATATATCTCACATACAGACGAAAATTGCTCGTTTTGCTTAAACCCTTGCTGAGTCTATCTTCTACTCATCAACACGATTTTTGGCGGAGGCTGTCATGCGAGAAATATCCACAAGCATCACGTTCGAAATAGCCGATGGCGAAACGGTGCCGATGCGTATTGGCAACAGCGTCAAGTTGTCGGTTCTCGGCGCGCCGGTATGGGCCACGCGCAGCAACGATACCGAAGACTACTGGCTCGTCCCCGGCGATTCCCTGAAGCTGCGCCAGCACGAGCGGCTTTGGCTGAGCACGGAAGCCGGCGGCACGGCGCAAGTCGTTTTCACGCTGGCGCGGCGTCCAGACCAACGTGCGATCGGCTGGCTGGCGCGTGGCTTCGATCGGCTTGCCGAGCGTTTCCGGTCGGGCTGGCGGACGGTTTGAACCAGCTTTCGACGCATCCGGGCGATCATGCGTTGATTCGTCCTCCGGCGAGGGCGGCGGGATTTCGGTAAACTAACGGAATCATGTCCGCCACGCCGGTAACAACTCCCCCCTCCGCTGTCCTTGATCGCGCTCCAGGCGCTTCAACGCCCAAGGTCAACGTTCATTGGCGTGGCGTGCAGCCATACCCAGAAAGCTTCGACGCCATGCGCGCGTTCACGGAAGCCCGCACGGCCGACACAGCCGATGAAATCTGGCTCGTCGAGCATCCGTCGGTTTTCACGCTCGGGCTGGCTGGCGACCCCGCACACCTGCTGCATCCGAATAGCGATATCCCCCTTGTAAAAGTCGATCGCGGCGGCCAGATCACGTATCACGGGCCGGGGCAGGTCGTGGCGTATCTCATGCTCGACCTGCGCCGGCGCAAGCTGATGGTTCGTGAACTCGTGCAGCGGATCGAGCAGGGCGTGATCGAAACTCTTGCATCGTATAATCTCGAAACGGAACGCAAAGCGGGCGCGCCCGGCATCTACGTCAGCGAGACGCCCGCTCAGCATTCTCATGCGGGCGCGAAGATCGCCGCGCTTGGCCTGAAAATCCGCAACGGCTGCAGTTATCACGGCGTGAGCCTCAACGTGAAGATGGACCTGCAGCCGTTCCTTGCGATCAATCCTTGCGGTTACGCGGGACTCGAAACCGTCGATATGGCCACGCTCGGCGTGCTGGCCGACTGGCACGACGTGGCTCAAACGCTGGCTGACAACCTTACTCACCACATCGGCGGACAAAGCGCTCCCGCCGCCCAACCGCAGAACGGCGTGATTCACGCGAGCCGTCTGAATGGACCGACCGAATGACTGACGTAACCGGAAACATCGCAACCCAGGGCACGACGCCCGCCGTTCCTTACGACGCCACCGCCAAGCAAAAGGCGCAGGCGAAAACGGCGCGCATCCCGATCAAGATCATTCCCATCGAAAAGCTGAAGAAGCCGGAATGGATCCGCGTGAAAGCCGCGACGGGCAGTTCACGTTTCACGGAGATCAAGCAGATCCTGCGCGAGCACAACCTGCATACGGTGTGCGAAGAAGCGAGCTGCCCGAACATTGGTGAGTGCTTCGGCAAGGGCACGGCCACGTTCATGATCATGGGCGACAAATGCACGCGCCGCTGCCCGTTCTGCGACGTGGGCCACGGCCGTCCTGATCCGCTCGATGCCGACGAACCGCTGAATCTGGCGAAGACCATCGGTGCGTTGAAGCTGAAGTACGTGGTGATCACGAGCGTGGATCGCGACGATCTGCGCGACGGCGGCGCCGCGCATTTCGTGGAATGTATCCGTCAGGTGCGTGAGCATTCCCCGCTGACGCGCATCGAAATCCTGACGCCGGATTTTCGCGGCCGTCTTGACCGCGCGATCGGCATTTTGACCGCCGCGCCACCGGATGTAATGAACCACAATCTCGAAACGGTGCCGCGTCTCTACAAGGAAGCGCGTCCGGGCTCGGATTACGCGCATTCGCTGAAGTTGCTGAAGGACTTCAAGGCGCTGCATCCGGAAGTGGCGACGAAGTCCGGCCTGATGGTGGGCCTCGGCGAAACGGAAGAGGAAATCCTTCAGGTGATGCGCGACCTGCGTGCACATGACGTGGACATGCTGACCATCGGCCAGTATCTGCAGCCGTCGGAGCATCATCTGCCGGTGCGCTCTTACGTTCACCCCGATACCTTCAAGATGTACGAGGAAGAAGCGTACAAGATGGGCTTCACGCACGCGGCCGTCGGCGCAATGGTGCGATCGAGCTATCACGCGGATCAGCAAGCCCACGATGCTGGACTGGTCGGCGCGGTTTGAGATTGCTGGTTCTGACGCGATGAAAAACCCACGGCGACGTGGGTTTTTTTATGCCAGCGCGCGTCTGTTTGCGCAGAAAACCTCAATGT
>NZ_CAXTGZ010000102.1:0-14778 GCF_964243625.1 uncultured Caballeronia sp. | reverse complement strand
ACGCCAGCTTCCCAGGCCGCCACACGGCTGGCTCGGAGGCCAGCACGAGCTACCACTCATCCGTTCACCGCTGAGACTCCCTAGGGACCGGTCGGTTTTTGTTAATGCCCTTACAGACCCAGCGTTGGCCGGGCGTGAGTACCGGCCCCTCATGAGCTGAAGCGCTTTCGCTCTAATTAAGCTCTGAATACGCGTCGATACGCGTATTCGCCCTTGAAGCAACTACAACATAGCAGTAATCCATAAAAACCCGTTATCACATCAATGGAGAAGCAGCATGAGAAAGGTATGTTCAGTAGGCGGAGCACTGACGCTTTTTAGCGCGACTTGTTTTGCCCAAAGCAGCGTGACGCTGTACGGCATTGCCGACGGCGGTATTCTTTTTAACAACAACGTCAAGGGTGCGAAGCAATACGCCTTGTCCAGCGCAAATTCATCGCGCTGGGGTTTGCAGGGTTCTGAAGACCTGGGCGGGGGCCTCAAAGCAATCTTTACTCTTGAAAACGGTTATACCCTCGGCACCGGCGCGCTCAGCCAAGGCGGCCTTGAGTTTGGCCGTAAGGCCTTCGTAGGCTTGAAGAGTGATACATTCGGCACGTTGACACTGGGTCGTCAGTATTCGGCAAGCAACGATGCCACCTCCTCCTTGGCGTCCGGCGCTGACTGGGCTGCATCTGGTCTTGGCTATGGTACGCGAGCAGGCGACGTCGATAACTTGGATACGACGAACCGCGTTCAGAACGCGATTAAGTACACGAGCCCTAACTACCGCGGTCTCACGATTGGTGTCCTGTACAGCCTGGGCGGCCAGGCCGGCCAGTTCTCAAGGAACGAAGTCACCGACGCAGCCGTGTCGTACACAAACGGGCCGCTCAAGCTGGGTGCAAGCTACAACTTCACCAAGGACCCGTACTACGCAACCTTCGGCGACCAAGGCAATTCGTCGACGCCGACTTCGGCCGCAGGCGGGAATAACAACATGCCAAGCCGTATTTACGGCGGCTACGCGTCGGCTGGCTCGCAGCAGATTATCACGGCCGGCGGATCGTACGTGCTAGGATCCGCAACGATCGCCCTGCTGTACTCGAACACGCAATTCCAGAACCTTGGCTCGGTCAATGCGGTGGGCGGTTACGGCACTAAATACAACGGCGGCACCGCAACGTTCAATTCTGGAGAGCTGAACGTGAAGTACGCGTTGACCCCTTCGCTGACGGTGGCCGGTGCCTACATTTACACGCATAACAGCGGTGCTGACGGCGTTGGGAGTGCCAAGTACAACCAGTTTAACTTGGGCACAACTTACTTCTTGTCTAAACGGACGTCGGTGTACGCAATTGGCTTCTTCGAAACCGCTTCGGGCGTCGATTCGACAGGCAAACAGGCTGTTGCCGACTTCAGCGGATCGTCCTACTCGTCTAACAATCATCAGTTGGCGGCAATTGTTGGCATGACTCATAGATTCTAAACGGCATCAATACCGCTCGATCTGCAAGCCCAGAAGGGTTTCGCTAGCCAACAGGGAGGCTTGACCCTGCATGCCAATCTTGAAAAGATAAATTCGACGCGGACTAAGGTGATCCGGTTATGAGTTTGACAGAATTGTCGCTTGAACTGATTATTGGAAGGATGAGGCTGTACGTTGGTTGACCAACAAATCGCAGCGAGGGTTCATGCCTGGGTGACATCATCCACTTTTAATTTAGAAAAGTTGTATGTTGCCACGCTGGCATTCAATTGGCTGAAAGGACTCACGTCTATCAAGGTAAAGGAGGACTTGCGAGCATGCCGGAACGCGGCGTTCGCGATCGCGGCGTCGCTTAACAGAACCGCTTCTTAAGGAGACTTTTGTATGTTTAACGTTCGGGCGTCTGCACTCGCGTTTCTTGTAATCACTTCGATCGGCGCGTCCGTGCCCTCAGCAATGGCTCAAAATTCGCATACCCCTGTTGTCTCCAACATCTCAAAGGCAAGCGCTAAATCGTAACGCAAAGCAGACCGTAAGGCTGCGCGCACAAAGAAAAATGCGGAATTGAAGGATCTGGAAATAAACGGATACCAGCCGGGAAACGACCAGATCAATTACCCGCAGAGCCTTTAGGATGCGGAAATGAAGTCTGCGGCGTCTAAGACGCGAGCGGCATCGTGAAGCCTGACCGGGATTCAAAAATATCCTAAGCTTCAGATATTCACGAATCCCGGCCATACCTCTAGTCAGTGGGATATAGCGAATTCGGAGACCTGCGTTGCTGGCGACAGAACAAAAGAACTTCTCACACTGCGCACTTCTTCAACGGGGCTTCGTCCGAAGAGCCGTTTGAACTCGCGACTGAATTGCGAGGGACTTTCATAGCCGACACGAGTCGAGGCTGCCGCTGCGGATAGGCCGTCGCGAATCATCATGAGCCGGGCTTGATGTAGCCGCGTCGACTTGATGTACTGGATCGGCGAGTTCTGAGTAACAATCTTGAAATGCGCATGAAAGGCCGGCACGCTCATGCCCACGTCGCTCGCTAAACAGGTGACATCAAGGGCGTCGGCATAGTCCGCGTGGATGCGCCGTAGTGCCTTAGCGATCTTGCCGAACGGCCCTTGGTGCGCTAGAGCTGCACGCATGGCGCCGCCCTGTTCTCCAACCAGTACACGAAAACATATTTCACGCACGATGGCGGGCCCGAGGACCCTTGCTTCCATCGGAGAGGCCAAAGCCTCAAGCAGACGCAGCGTCGCATTAGCCAACGGCCGCCCGAGTGGCGTGGAAACCATGCCGCGTGGCGCAATGTTCGTATGGTCTTGCATCTGATCGATGACCAATACCATGTCTGCTACTGCAGCTAGATCGAGGCGCAGGGAGACGGCCAGCATTGGCTCAAATTCGCTGGCCTCCGTTTCGGTGGAGAAAGGCAGCGGCACCGACAGTACCAAATAATGCTGGGCATCGTAGACAAAAATTTCGTCTGCCAGGAAACCTCGTTTGCGACCCTGGCAGACGATTACGATGCTCGGCTCGTACAACACGGGCGTACGGCCCAAGGGCCGGTTGGAGCGCATGAAGCGCACGCCGTCGAGGGCCGACAGGGTGTAGCCCTCATTCGGCGCCAATTTTGCCAGCAGTTGAGTCATACGGAGGGGGTCCGGGACGTTGGCGACACTCATGCTTACACGCTCGCTTTAGAGATTTGTCGATAGGAATTGTCCATCAATATTGACCGAGGTGTCGACCATACAAATTATGAATATAGGAATAGGCAACAAGCTAATAGCTCTGTGTATTCGCATATCAGGAGGCCACTCCTAACATGGTCTAACTTGCTGCATATGCCTGTCAACCATCTGTGGGAAAGGACGTCCCGCTCGCGCGCCAGGTTTTCAGTTGCTGAATTTCTGGTCGCCTTTACTGGAGAATACTTATGAACGTATGCATGATGTCGAGTGGCCGAGAAAAGCTTGCTCTTATCGAGGGGACATCCGAACCCTCCATCGTCGAGGCGCTGAAAGATATTGCGCCCGACCTTGCGGGCTTTGCAATCAGCTTCGTGTACGGCGAGATCTATACACGTGAGGGACTGAGCGTGGAAGATCGCCAGATCGTCACGGTGGCTGCGCTTGCAGCGATGGGTGGGCTCGAGTCGCAGCTCAAATTTCATATCGCTGGTGCCTTGAACGTTGGATATACACCCTCTCAGTTAGTGGAATTGATGACCCATCTTGTCGTCTACGCCGGCTTTCCGGCTGCACTGAATGGTGTCTCAGCCGTCAGGGAGGTTTTTCGCAACAAAGGGATTGTCGCCGTGCCAACCAGTCTGGCCGAACCACCGGAGTCTCGGTTCAAGGCCGGTTTATCGGCTTTGAATGAGATCGATGGTGCAGTAGGAACTCGGGTGATCGACTCGCTAAGCGACATTTCTCCGGACCTCGGCCGTTTCATCGTCGAATTCGCATTCGGCGAGATCTACACGCGTCCCGGTCTCAATTTGTTTCTGCGCGAACTCGCGACGGTTGCGGCGTTGGCTGCGATGGGCTCGGCGATGCCGCAACTGAAGGTGCACATGCACGGCTTCCTGAATGTCGGAGGGAGCCGGGAGCAGCTTGTCGAAACAATCATCCAGGTAGCCGCCTACGCTGGCTTTCCGCGCGCCATTAATGCCGCCCTGGTCGCACGCGACGTCCTCGCGGATCGCGATGCGGGCCGACACCACTGAGGCGGTTGCAACCAATCATCGACCCATTGACCGTGCCGTGTGCGATCTATCAAAGAAGAGCTTACCCATCGAAGTCGCTCGGGTGACGCCACGCATCAATAGACATAACGAGCGATGAGTGCCGCTATTGCGGTCAACCTTCTCGATCGATGCGAAGGGCCTTAACGGTTGATTGGGGCAATAAGGTCGCTGTTTCTTCGTCTCAGACAACTTTAAGAAAGGTAATGTCATGATCAAGCCCTCTAGCGCCCTTAGCGCTCGACGTTCGGCTCCCGCCGTACAGTGGGCGCAAACAGGCCCGACACTCGCCCTGCTTGTCTTCGCGGCGTTTCTTGTGGTCGGCCAGATGTACGCGGTGCTGCCGCTCTACGGGGCGATGGGGGCGACCTTCGGCGTCGCGCCCCGCGCCGTAGCCTGGACTTCAACGGCATTCGGTTTCGCATACGCCGTCGGCTTTCTAGTGGCGGGTCCCCTGACCGACCGATACGGCGCGCGAACCATGATCTCGTTCGGCCTCGTCTTGGCCGCCGCCGCCACCGCTCTCGTCGCGACGGCGGTCGACATTAAGGTGGCGATCGAAATGCGCGTGCTCCAGGGATTTTTGTCTGCCATGTTCACGCCGGCAGCGTACTCGTATGTCGCGAACCATGTTCGACCCGAGCGTCGGTCGCTGGCACTGAGCTTTTTGGCAAGCAGTTTGCTGGCGGCGGCCGTTGTCATGCAGGTTTGTTCGCAGTTGATCGTCAGCAGACTGAACTGGCAGGCCTTGTTCCTGATATGCGCAGCACTCATGCTGGTGACCGGATCTGTTGCGTGGTTCACCCTGCAGGGCAGTCGCGCTGAATACAAAACAAGCATCGTCGCGGCGTTTCAGGCGATGCCGCGGTTGTTGTCTCAGCCACGACTCGTCGCGATCTATCTCGCGACAATGACCTTGCTCGGTGGCTTCGTCGGAATCTACAGTGCGATCGCCCTGGCCGGTCTCGCAAGGGGCGTGGCCGACGCGCATGCGCTGCTTGCCCTGCGCTTGTCCGGGCTTCCCGCGATGATCGCCGTCCCGCTGCTCGCGCCCTACATTGCTTTCCTCACTCCGCGGGTCCGGGTGGTGACGGGCATGGCTCTCGCAGCGGGGACAGCACTGGCATCAAGTTTCGCGGACGGAAACATCGTTCTATTGGGAGCCGTGATGCTGCTGTTTCTCGGCGGCATTGTTATGGCAGCGCCCGCTTTAGTCGAATTAATCAGCGAGTCTGTGACTGAAAACCGAGGTGTGGCCACGTCACTGTACGCATTCTCAATGTTCGCTGGAGGCAGCATCTGTGGACAACTTGTTAGTCAAATGACCGGACTCGATTTCGGTTTCGGTGTGATCGTCAAGTTCGTATGCGCGATCCTCGGCGCAGGGGCTCTTTTAATAACTATGTCGAAATTCTTGGCCAGTCCTGCGCAGGCATTCGCTGCGCAACACTTCGAATCCGAGAGGTAATCCATGCAGTTCTTAATTCAAACCAGTCGCACTGCGGAGTTTGAAAGTCGGGTATCGCCGGCGGCATTGCAAGGCGAAGAGGCACAACTCCGACATCTCTATGCGACCGAGGTCGTCCGTCACATCTGGCATCGCTACGATCGACCCGGTGCCGTCATGCTTGTCGAGGCGGATGACGGGGCGCATGCGGTGCATTCGGTCGAGTCTCTGCCGCTCGTTTCTGCAGGGCTGGTCACGATTGACGAGGTGACGCCGTTAAAACCCTATGCAGGTTTCTGCCGCACGTAGTGCAAGTCTGGCAGTTTTATCACCATGGGACGTTTCTTCGTCTCGGCGTTGCTTTACCTCAAATTAGCAATGGGATCGACACCATGAACACGTTTAAGCCGCAACTCTCAGCCGATCATTTTGACGTGCGCACGCCAGCTGGAGTGCGCGTCACCCGAGGTCCGGGTTCGATATCGATGATAGAGCGCGCGCACTCGATAGAGGCAATCCTGACCCGCACCTATATCGACGGGAGGTGGCGCGACGCTGCCACAGACGAGCGCTGGCAGCATATCCACCCCGCGACCAACGAAGCTGACTTTAAGATACCCGTGAGTTCTTCCGATGAGGTCGACCTCGCCGTTCGTGCGGCTAGAAAGGCCTTTGACACGGGCCCATGGTCCCGCATGACAGCGCGCGAGCGCCGACTGGCGCTGCGTCCAATGGGCGACCTGCTGCGCGCGCACGAAACGGAGCTTGCGCAACTTCAGTCCATCGATAACGGTATTCCCATCAGCGTCGGTCGCGGCTTCCGTTTCTCTGCGTCTTTTGCAGCAGACGTCTTCGATTACTTCGGTGGCTGGATCGATAAGCTCGATGGAGTAGCGCCGCCCGTATATGCGGCGCAGGCCAATTCGCAAATGTTCACGCTTAAAGAGCCAGTTGGCGTGGTTGCCGCGATCACTCCATTCAATGCCCCGGTCATGCAGTTTGCGCAAAAGGTCGCGCCCGCGCTTGCTGCTGGCTGCACAGTCGTGTTCAAGCCGTCTGAGTACGCTAGCAATGTCGCCGCTTTCTACACACGGCTTATCGAACAACTCGATTTGCCGCCCGGTGTATTTAATCTCCTTCCAGGAACGGCTAGCACCGCTCGGGCGCTTGTTGCGCACCCTTCGGTTGACAAGGTCGCATTTACCGGACGGCGCTCTGTGGGCGAGCAAATTCTCGCTGCCGGCGCCCCCGGCTTGAAACGAGTCCAGTTGGAGTTGGGTGGCAAGAGTCCGGCCATTGTGTTCGACGACGTGGCTGACGTGCAGGGAGTGGCGAGCTACGTGATGAGCCTCGTTTCGATAGGCCTGTCCGGCCAGCTATGTTCAACGCAAACCCGGGCACTCGTCCAGCGCAATGTGTACCGGGAGTTCGTTGACGCTGCAGCGGCCCAAATCAAAAATGTCCGTCTGGGCGATTCGTTCGACCCGGCCGTAACCTCGATTCCCCTGATTAACGCGGCAGCGACAAGCCGCGTGACCGAACTGATCGACGGCGCCATTGAGCAAGGCGCGCAACTTGTGACAGGCGGCCACCGGATCGAGATTGCGGGCGGCGGCAATTGGGTTGAGCCGACACTGTTTGCGGACGTCACCGAATCGATGACGATTGCGCACGAAGAAGTGTTTGGACCTGTGCTGGCGGTGATTCCGTTTGACACGGAAGATGACGCTGTGCGCATGGCGAATGCCTCCGAATACGGCTTATCTGCGGGCGTCTATACGCATGATATCTCAAGGGCAATGCGGGTTGGCAGACGGCTGCGTACCGGGACTGTCGGGATCAACAGCCTCTACGTCGCTGTCCCGACCGCGCCGTTTGGCGGCTACAAAACATCTGGCCTTGGCCGCGAGGGAGGCCGGGACGGCTTGGAAGGCTATCTCGAAACGAAGACGATCAGCATTCCTCTCGCCTGAGTTCGATAAGCAACGCACGAGTTTCACGCGCACATGAACGTATTCGCATGGGCAACAGCCGACCGCGATATCCGCGATCGCATTTGTCGGACGGCCGCTATGTCGATGCACGCGATTCGCACGAGAACGCTCCATATGCGAGCAATTGCATGAGTAGACGCCACACCGAAACAACAATGCCGACGGATTCACTGCCGTCGGCGATTTCCGCGCGGTGTGATCGATTACGCCGCAACGGTTCTCTAGCGGCAAGCAATCAACATAAATTATCGACAAAGGATAATGAACATGTCCACAACCAATGAGCCAAAGGTCATTCTTGTTACGGGAGCAAGCAGCGGCATTGGTGAAGCCACCGCGCGTCTTCTCGCCGACCAAGGACATCACCTTGTAGTCGGCGCACGACGGACCGATCGGCTGGCTGCATTGGCCGCCGAAATCCAGGCCAAAGGCGGCTCGGTGCACTACCGCGCACTGGACGTTACCTCCCTGGCAGATGTGAACAGCTTCGTCGAGTGCGCTATAGAAACTTTCGGTCGGATTGACGTCATCGTCAACAATGCCGGTGTCATGCCATTGTCGCCGCTAGATGCGCTTAAAGTAGACGAGTGGAATCGTATGATCGACGTAAATATCCGCGGTGTGCTACATGGCATCGCAGCAGTGTTACCCACCATGCAAGCACAGGGACATGGGCAGGTGATCAACGTTTCTTCCATTGGCGGATTAGCTGTTTCGCCCACGGCGGCGGTGTACTGCGCGACGAAATTTGCAGTGCGCGCCATTTCAGACGGACTGCGCCAAGAGAACAATCGGATCCGCGTGACCGTGATCTGCCCCGGTGTAGTCGAGTCCGAACTGGCCGACTCGATCTCCGACGATGCAGCACGTACGGCAATGCTTGAATTCCGCCGCATCGCATTACCGGCTAATGCAATTGCACGTGCAGTTGCCTATGCCATCGAGCAGTCCAATGACGTAGATGTAAGTGAGATTGTGGTGCGCCCAACGGCCAGCCCCTATTAACTAACTGCAAACCGGAAACGGAGAAAAGTATGTCAACCAGCATCTCAAACGAAACAACGTTCAGTGGAAAGGTCGCGCTTGTAACAGGTGCGGCAAGTGGAATAGGCCTCGCGACGACGAAGCTTTTGCATGAACGAGGCGCAAAAGTGATCGCCGTGGACAGGAGTTCAGATATTGAAACGCTCGCGCGTCCTGGCATCGTTCCATTCCTTGCCGACGTGGCAGAGGAAGATAGCGTCGTGCGTGCGGTGGCCTTGGCGATAGAGACCTTTGGGAAGCTGGATATTTTAGTGAACAATGCGGGCATCATCATTAACAAGCCCGTTGTAGACATGACACTCGACGACTGGAACGGAATCCTAGCTGTCAATGCGACCGGCGCATTTTTGTTTTCCCGTGAGGCGATGCGGGCCATGATCCCTGCGAAACAAGGCGCAATCGTCAATGTTGGCTCCTACGCTTGCTATCAGGCGTTCCCCACCATCGCCGCGTACGCGGCTTCCAAGGGAGCACTTGCGCAACTTACTCGGGCGCTCTCCCTTGAGGCGATTGACCACGGTATCCGCGTCAACGCAGTAGGCTCGGGTGACGTAGTGACCAACATCACCAACCACATTCATGCAGATGGCCCTGGCTTCCTTGCCGAGCACGGCAAGAACGCACCGATTAAGCGGGCCGCGCAGCCTGAAGAGATTGCTGAAGTGATTGCATTTTTGGCCTCGGACAAAGCGAGTTACCTCGTGGGCTCAGTCGTTATGGCCGACGGTGGGATGAGCGTTGCACTCAAGTAACTGCAACGTAACGAACAAACGTACCCTTTCGGGCTCTTCAGCCCGCCCTTGGTTTCGAACACAAAGGCAATTTCATGACTGCAGCCCCCAAAACCTGGTTCATTACCGGCGCATCTAAAGGCATAGGCCAAACACTAGCGCGCCAACTGTTGGCACGCGGCGACCGTGTCGCCGCAACCTCGCGAACGCTCCATTCGCTTGAAGCGGCTCTCGGTCCGGCCTCAAGTCGCTTGCTCTTGCTAGAAGTGGATCTGACGAACGCAAAGAGCATACAGTCTGCGGTAGACCAAACAATTACCGCGTTTGGTCATCTCAACGTCGTTGTCAACAACGCAGGCTACGGACAGCAGGGCACAATTGAGGCACTGTCAGATTCGGAGCTGCGTAACAACTTTGAGGTGAACTTTTTCGCACCGTTTAACGTGGTGCACTATGTGTTGCCGCACCTTCGGCGCCAGCGGGCGGGCCATATTATCAACGTCGCTTCTATTGTTGGATTCCAGGGCGGCTTTGCGGGTTGGGGCAGCTACGTGGCCAGCAAGTTCGCCCTGGCTGGTATGACTGAATCGTTGGCGGCTGAGGTCGCTGAACTGGGCATCAAAGCCACCATCCTCTATCCCGGGCCGGTACGCACCGACTTCCTTTCCAGCGGATCGCTGGTAGTGTCTCAACATCAGATCGATGACTATAAAGAGGCCCAGGCCTCGCTGGACCTCCACCTTGGAACCTACGCGGGCAATCAGTCAGGCGATCCAGAGCGGCTGGCCTCGCTGATCATGCAAGCCGCCGATAGCGTCGTACCGCCACTCCATCTGTTTGCCGGCTTCATCGCCAACGAACTTGCGCAACAGAAAATGCTAGCGATAGGCGACGAGATGAAGATCTGGAAAGGCTCATCGGAGGCAACGGACTTTCCCAGCTGACCAAATGCAATCAGAATGCGGATGTTCTGCTTGCTGTCGTGATGGCGCTCGGCAGCAAGCGCAATCAAACCCTAAGGTTTCCTGAAATTTTGTCTTCCATGAGGTCGTGTATAAACTCGATTAAATGGAAGAAAACCGATGTTGAAGATACCGAAGCGGGAATACATGACAGAGTTCACGAAGCTGGCGGTAAAGCGGCTGAAGGACGGGCAAAACATTCGCGACGTAGCGCGAGAATTGGGGATTTCACATCAGACGCTACGTAACTGGGTGAAAGCGCATGACGTGGGGACGCTCAACGGCTCTGACCTTTGATATCCATTAAAACGCACTTCTTAAGGCCTTCTCCGGACTACCGCATCCATCTCATAATTGTATAAGCGACTGTGCATGCTCGATGGCCCATCAAGAGTTTCAATGCGGCTTCGCTGCGAACGTCTCGTGAGCACAGTGCACCTCTTCCGGGTCAAAAAGCTCATGCAGATCCGTCATACGTAGGTGTGACCGTCGTATCAACGGTGCCAGCGTCTCCCTTCACGCTTTTGCAGTCTTCATCCGTTTGGCTGGCCGCGTTTGCAGGCTCGGGGCAGTGGATGCGGCCTCGTTGTCCAGTCGGGTCGCATGATAGCCGCGGTGGAAGTCTTTGATGTGCTTACGCATCCATTCCTCGGCACCCGCAGCGTCTTTGGCCTTGATGGCACCAAGAACCGCGCGATGGGCGTCCAGCAATCGCTTGCCGGCGACTGGAACATTGGTCATGACCGCACTGAAAGCGGGATAAAAGAGACGGCTCATTGGCTCGCGCGCTAAGATGAGCGCTCGATTTGTCGACATTGCCGCTACGATACGGTGGAACTCAATATCGAGTGACACAACGGAATCTCCTGCCTTCACCGCTGCCGCGGTGAGTACTACGTTCTGCTCCAGTTTCGAGAGAAGCTCACCATCATACAAGCCCGCTGCCAACTTCGCGACTGCGGGTTCGAGCACCAGCATGGCGTCGCACAACTCAGAAAATGAGATCTGATGGAGTACAAGCATTCGTTCGACCTGACCACTAATTTCATCGTGGGAAGGTCGAGTTACGATCATTTTTTTGGCACTCTCGCGCCGTAACAGATTTGCCTCTTCGAGGACGCGAATACCTTCTCGAACCGTTGAGCGGTTCACACCGAAGGCCTCGCAGAGTTGAGCTTCCGTTGGCAACTGGTCGCCTTCCTTGAGCCGCCCATCGAGAATGCGCTCAGTCATCAACTCCGCAAGCACTCGGTAGGCCGGTACTTTATTAATTCGGTCAAACGGCGAATCGATTATGGCCATCTTTTGCTCTCCATCCTGACAGATCAACACTCTATCATCGCGATCACGCGGCCTCACGTAGACGGGGCGTGAATCCGCCAAATAGGGTACTCGAATGTCGAGACCAATATGCCCGCAACGCTTTCCCAAGTCACGACGCAGCGGTAGGAGTTTCGCGCGCGGCTGCATAGGGGTTGAACGGCAGAGCGCCCCGGACCGTCATGCTAATACGCTCCTGCGCGGCCGGAAGGACTTTTGCATGCGGAAAGACGTAAAACTGATCGTCACTAACAGCGTCGACAGTCATTTCGGCGATCATCTGTGCCGACACCTTCCCTCGAGCGATCGCAGTCTCGAGATTGCGCCTCGCATCAGCGTCGCTTCGGATCGACGCGGACAGATCCCGCGCGATGTTACTGGGAAAAAATGCCGGCGATACAACGGTGACGCCGATCGCCAAGCCACGAACGCGCAGGTCATGATGTAGCGTTTCCGAGAACGATACAACTGCACTCTTCGTCGCGTTATACAAACCGAGGCCGGGCGTTGCGAACCAGGCCGCCGCCGACGCCACGTTCACGAAATGCCCTACGTATTGCGCAATCATTATCGGGACAAACGCCCGCACAACCCACGCTACGGCCGCGAGATTGACACCAATGACACGCTGCCATTCGTCAGGCGTAACTTCCCATACGGGGCCCATGGAGAGAACCCCGGCACAGTTAAACACCAGGTGAGCTGCGCCGAACGCGTTCACCGTCGCGTCTCGCATCGATTCGACGCCGGAATTTAGCGCGATGTCGCAGACGTGCATTTCCAGCTCAACGCCGCTCTGTTCTCGGCACAACGCTACGGTTTCGACCAGGCCGCCGGCATCGCGATCGGACAGCATTACTTTCATGCCACGCTTCGCGCAGCAAATGGCGAGTTCGCGGCCGAGCCCGCTCGATGCTCCGGTGACAACGGCAACTTTATCGAGTAACAATTCCATCAAGGAACTCCGGTGGTCGTGATCAATGCATCGACGCGAGCGTAATCTCCTCTTCGTTCGCATCGGACGTGGAAAACTCTTCGACTATCGGCCCTTGGCGGCCCACTAGGATGAGATCGGATATCTTGAGAACTTCAAACTAGTATGAGGAAATCACCACCACGGCCTTGCCTTGATCCGCGAGCCGCGCGATCAGGCCGTGTATCTCTGCAATCGCTCCGCGTAACACCGCGCGTCGTCTCGTCGAAAATGATCAACTCTGGATCTTGGGCCAACGCTTTCGCTATGACTACCTCCTGCTGGTTCCCACTTGAGAGTTCGACGACCTTTACGTGGGCGCTGAAGGCGCGAATAGCTAATCGCTTGCGCCACCCGTCTGCATCGTCAATCGCATCCTGCCTCGATATCATGATCTTCTTGCGAAGCTTCGCGAGCTTACCCATGTCAAAAAACCCTCGGCTATGAGAGCTGGTTCAAGGAATGGTTTTCTCTGGGGGAACGCACGGAGGCGCTTGCTCGCAAAGCCTTGTCGGAGGGTTCAGAGTTGACCGCGCGCGACCAATTGTTCCGCGCGTCGAATTATTATCGACACGCAGACTTTTTCCTGTCTGGAAAAGACGCGCGTAAACGATCCAATTTTGTAAAGGTTGCGGCGTGTTTCAAAGAAGCGCTCACTTACGATCCGCACAACGTGCAATGTGTGCAGGTCAAATGCGGAGATGATGTCTATGATGGATATTTTTGTCCGGTACCGCACGCGAACGAGCGAACGCCGGCCGTTTTGATGCTTGGCGGCGCTGATTCGCTGGCCGAGGAATTGTACTTTTGGGGGGTTCGCGACCTCCTAGATCGTGGAATCGCGGTGCTGCTCCTGGATACTCCGGGGCGGGGTTCGAGCCTCCGAATGAAGCAGATTTATTCGCGCCCGGATTACGAGGTACCGGTTAAAGCAGCCATCGACTATCTGTCTGCGCGGCCTGAAGTAGACCCGGACCGAATTGGATGTGTGGGAGTGAGTATGGCGGGCTATTATGCGCCACGCGGCACCGCATACGAACCGCGTATTAAGGCGCTCGTCCTCTGGTGCGCGTGCTACGATATTTTAACCGAACTTTATGAATGGTACCCGGCCATACGTGGACAGATCCAATGGATCTTAGGTGTTGACAACGACGAGCAAGCGCGCGAGAAGCTCGAAGACTTTAACCTCTCGAAATGTGCCCACCAGATCAAGTGTCCGACGCTAATCTCGCACGGCGTTAATGACGTTGTGATGAACGTTTCTGGCGCGGAACGACTTTTCAACGAGATCGGCAGTACCGATAAGGTGTTAAAGCTCTGGGGTGGCGAAGAAGGCGGCGCAGTTCATTGCAACTACGACAATTGGTCTCTGTCAGTGCCGTTCATGTTTGATTGGCTGGCCAAAAAGCTGTAGTTCGTCGATCAAAATCGCCTGACGGCGTTCGACAAGTGGGCACCCAAGAAGCCCGTTAAATAGGCTTCTTGACTTCCCTCGATGTCTGTCCATCGGCGGATACTTGCGCTATATCTTGGACGACTAGCCTGCGTGCTTTAGCAATCGGCGCGAGCAACGTCTCAAGGGCAATCCATCTCGGAAACCGCCGGCGGCGCTTGCGCAACCACACCGCGTTGCTTGTCTTGGGCCTTCGGTGACCCGGCAGGGGGGTGTACCATCGATGTCGGCGTCAGCGCGCGCATCGCCTGCGCTAACTTGGTCGCCGCCTTTCGCGTATGCTTCGCTTGCGACAGCTTTTGCTTCCGGTACGCTTCGATTGGATTCGGATCAAACGCCCCCTTGTAACACCTGCTGTCAGAGCCCTTGCGGATCACTTGTCGTAATTTAAGGTTGTGCGGAACAATGCGCCACATTTCTTGTGAGGTCGGTCGTCAATAGTGGAGAGCAATGGATTAAGCCGCGAGTCGCGTTTTATAAAATCGACTGCACGAAGGCAGCAGGCGACAGATAGTCAAGACGGGCCTGATTGCGTTGCCGGTTGTAGAAGATCTCGATGTATTCGGTGATGGCCTTCCGGGCCTCGGCGCGCGTCGTGAACCGGCGGTGATGCACGAGTTCGTTTTTGAGC
>NZ_CAXTGZ010000101.1:0-14854 GCF_964243625.1 uncultured Caballeronia sp. | reverse complement strand
CGGGCGCGAAGGTTCTATGGTGCAACTCGCCGCACTCTGTTCTTCCCTGATCGGCCGCTGGGTTCACTTCGATCCCCCGCGCCTGCGCTTGCTCGTGGCGTGCGGCGCGGCGGCCGGGATCACATCGGCTTACAACGCACCCATTGCCGGCGCGTTTTTCGTGACAGAGATCGTGCTCGGTTCCATCGCGATGGAAAGCTTCGGGCCGATCGTCGTCTCGTCGGTGGTGGCGAACATCACGATGCGCGAATTCGCGGGGTATCGGCCGCCTTACGAAATGCCGGTGTTCCCGACAGTGACCGGCGTCGAAGTGCTGCTGTTCGTGCTGCTCGGATTGATATGCGGCGTGCTCGCGCCGTATTTCCTGCGCTTGCTGTCGGCATCGAAGGAACGCTTCGCGCTCTTGCCCTTGCCGGTGCCCATCCGGCTCGCGCTCGGCGGTCTGATCGTCGGCGTGATTTCGATCTGGTATCCCGAGGTCTGGGGCAATGGCTACGAAGTTGTCAACTCGATCCTGCATCACGCGTGGACCTGGGAAGCGCTCGCCGCCGTGCTGCTCTTCAAGATCGTCGCGACCGCAGCGACTGCCGGCTCGGGCGCGGTCGGCGGGATCTTCACGCCGACGCTGTTCGTGGGCGCGGTCGTCGGTTGCCTGTTCGGACTCGCCGCGCACGCCATCTGGCCGCACTCCACCTCCGCGCCGTTCGCCTACGCCATGGTCGGCATGGGCGCGTTCCTCGCCGCCGCCACGCACGCGCCGCTGATGGCCATCCTGATGATCTTCGAGATGACGCTGAGCTATCAGGTCATGCTGCCGCTGATGCTCTCGTGCGTGGTGGCATTTTTTATCGCGCGGGCCTCGGCGCAGACATCGATGTACGAAGTCACCTTGCGCCGCAATCGCGATGAAAAGGAACGCGTGCGCCTCGCTGCCACGCAGATGCGCGAACTCGTCAAGCCGGCTGACACGATTGTGCAACTCGATGCCGACGTGAAGGCCATGACGCGCGTGTTCCTCGAGTATCCGGTGAAATACCTGTACGTCGTCGATACAGACGGTTTATTTCGCGGCGTAGTCGCGCTGAAGGACATCACGTCCGACCTGCTCGACGAACGCGATACCGCAGTCAAATCGGCTGCGGATTATCTGCAACCGCATTTCGATGTGCTGACGCCCAACATGTCGCTTGGCGAAGCATTGCAGCACTTCATGGCATTCCAGGGCGAGCGTCTGCCGGTCATCGACTGCGCGGCGCGGCCGGTCCTGCTGGGCGTGGTGTACAAGACGTCGCTGCTCGATGCTTACTTCCGTCTCAATCCGGCCTCGCGCTAGGTCAGGACAAACCCGCGTTGAATTTGCGCGCAGCGTGCAAAAACGTGGCGTCCACGGCGGCCAGGAAAAGACGCGCTGCACCTAGAAATCACGCGAAGAACTTCTTGCCGCGTCCGGCCTCGGCTGGCTTTGCGCTACATGTGAAATCGTCAGTCGATTCGCTAAAGAGTGGCGGCCACTGATTGGCATAACCCTTGCTCGAGTCATCGCTGATAATCTTGTACTGCCTTGATCTGATTCGTTTTGTTGTCAGGAGGGTTGGGCGATGAAAACCTCGACGGTGTTATCCATGGCGCTGGTCTCCGTGTCCTGCTACGCGGCCCCGCTTCACACGGGAGACGGAGCTGCCGACGCCGCGCGGCAAGAGCAGGCGACGCGCGTGGCGCTGGCCCTCCGGGCAAACGCAGCGCCAGTCTCGCCGCCCGCGCCCGACATCGCCGCACAGGAAATCGATCACGCGCGCTGGCGCCACGTGCCGTTGCCCAAGTCGCACTCGCCTAGTCACGGCATGGTGAGTCAGGTAGTGCAAGTCCGTACATGACTCAACCACAACCCAGGACACAGATGACCGATACACGCATTAGCGAAGGCCTGAACTACGAACCTATCAACGATGAAATTGCGCAGGTTCTCCGCGACGTGAAGTTCCCGGCCAACAAGGACGGCATCGTCGATGCAGCACGCGCCGCGGGCGTGAGTAATGACGTAATCAGTGTGTTCGACGGCTTACCCGAACAGGACTACGCAAGCGCCGATGCAGTCGAGCAATTGCTCGGCAGTGGCGCAGGCCCGGGAATATCGGCTTGAAATAAAGCACCAGTTCAGGCGGTCCCGACCTTTTCAGCCCCAAACACCACCCGGCTGAAGAACTTGGCAAGCACCGACTCGGACATCTCGGCCCCGCAGCCTTGCGGGTCCGAAGTATAGAAAAACTGCATTCCATCGATCAACGCCGTCAGGCCCAGCGCCAGTTCTTCAGCCGGCATGGGTAACGGCGTTCCCGCACGCTCCGAAAATGCGACGATGTACGCCGTCGTCATCTGCAACAGTTCCCGGATGAATGCATTGAATTGCGCGCGGAATTTCGCATCGCGGCTTGACTGCAATTTCGCTTCGACCCAGAGCAAAAAACACTTGTTGTCGCGATAACACTCGCTGTAATACTGCAGGAGGCGCGCTTCCATGTCGGCGCGCGTCGCCTCGCCCTCGAAGATGGAATGCAGCCGTTTCATGATGACGTCGTGATCACGCTTGAGAAGATCGAGGAACAACGCCGACTTGCTGCCGAAGTTCGAATAAAAAGCGCCGCGCGTATAACCGGCCGACGCCGCGATGTCCTCGACACTTGCCGCAACAAATCCCTTCTTCATGAATACCGCTTGGGCAGCGTCCATCAAACGCTCTCTGGTTTGATCGCGGCTTTGTTCCCGGGTCAGGCGAATTCGTTTCATCCGCGAAGTTTATCATCTCAAAAATTTAGATACAGAGTCGATTCCAGATACAGTGTTGTATTAGAATGCAACCCGTATCTCGGTATCAGCATACTCGAAAGCATGTGGGCATTGGCTTTCGGACGCTTCGATCACCGCAACCAAACCGCTTGAATCTCATGAAAACGCGCTGCATCAGGCTGAGTCGGCGCTGCGCGTTCACCGTTTTGCGTCGAGGTCATCCGTGATTCTGCAAGTCTGTCGTCGCATGTTTTCGCTGTTACCGCGGGTGGAAGGCCGCACGGTTTCCTTCCGTGCAGCGCTCGTCGGATCTATTGGCGTGGTCGCCGTCGTGACGTTGGCCGCGTGCGGCAAGAAGGACGCGCCGGCCGTTGTCTTGCGTCCGGTGGTCGCCGTCGCAGCGCAGGCCGATACCCGCGCGTCGCAATCGTCGTTGCCCGGAACCATCGAATCGCGTTATTCCACGCCGCTGTCGTTTCGTGTCGGCGGGAAGATCATCGAGCGCCGCGTGCGGCTTGGCGACCGGGTGAAAGCCGGTGACGTCGTGGCGCGCCTCGATCCCGCCGACAACACCAAGAACGCCACCGCAGCCGCCGCTCAACTCTCCGCGGCGCAGCACCAGTTGACCTACGCCGAGCAGCAGGTCACGCGCGACCGGGTACAGGCACAGGAAAGCCTGATCTCGCGCGCGCAGCTCGAGCAAACAGAAAATGCCTACGCCGCAGCGCTTGCGCAGCGCAATCAGGCGCAAGCGCAGTCGGCGTTATCGCAGGATCAGTTGAAGTACACCACGCTCATCGCCGACAAAGCCGGCGTCATCACCGCTGAACAGGCCGACACGGGGCAGAACGTGTCAGCGGGACAAGCCGTCTACAACCTCGCATGGAGCGGCGAGACCGATGTGGTGGCCGATGTGCCGGAGACGGCGCTTGCCTCGCTTGCAGTCGGGCAGAACGCTACGGTCAGCATCGGCGCGCTTGCCGGCAAGAAATTTGCCGCACGCGTGCGCGAAGTGTCCCCCGCCGCCGATGCACAGAGCCGCACGTACCGCGTAAGGCTCACGCTCGAAGCGCCCACGCCGGAAGTCCGGCTCGGCATGACCGCCGATGTCGCCTTCGCGCAGAGTACGGCTTCGGCTTCCGGCACCCCGGGACAGTCATTCACGCTGCCTTCCACGGCACTGTTTCATGCCGGAAACTTGCCCGCCGTGTGGGTCGTGAAGGCGGACAACGCGCTCGAGTTGCGTCGCGTGGAAGTGTCGCGTTATGGCGAGCGCACCGTGACCGTATCGCAGGGAATCGCGGCGGGCGAGCGCATCGTATGGCAAGGCGTCCATACCGTTTCCGCCGGCGAAAAAGTTCGCGTGGTCCCGCCCTTGCATCCGGAAGATTTCGCGTCATGAGCGATCAAGAGGGCAAACAGACGCGCGGCACCTCCACCGCCGAGGCGGCAGCGGCAGCGGCGGCTTCCGGCGATTATCGTCACGAAGAAGGCCGCTTCAATCTCTCCGCGTGGGCGTTGCGGCATCAGGCGCTGGTCGTCTTCCTGATCGCCATGGCGACGATCTTCGGCGTGCTTGCTTACACGCGGCTCGCACAATCCGAAGATCCGCCGTTCACGTTCCGCGTGATGGTCATCCAGACCTTCTGGCCGGGCGCAACCGCGCGCCAGATGCAGGAACAGGTCACCGACAAGATCGCGAAGAAGCTGCAGGAAACGCCATCGACGGACTTCCTGCGCAGCTACTCGCGTCCCGGCGAATCGCTTCTGTTCTTCACGATGAAAGACGGCGCGCCGGCGAAGGAGGTGCCCGAAGAGTGGTATCAGGTGCGCAAGAAAGTCGGCGATATTGCGTACACGCTGCCCCCGGGCGTGCAAGGCCCCTACTTCAACGATGAATTCGGCGACGTCTTCACCAACATCTACACGCTGGACGGCGACGGCTTTTCGCCTGCGCAGCTTCACGATTACGCCGACTCGTTGCGCACGGTCCTGCTGCGCGTGCCGGGCGTCGCGAAGGTCAATTATTTCGGCGATCAGGACGAGCGCGTTTATGTAGAAATATCGAATACGCAATTGACCCGGCTTGGCATTTCGCCGCAGCAGATCGCGCAGGCTATCGACGGGCAAAACGCCGTCGCCCCCGCCGGCACCATGAACACGCCGAACGACCGTGTATTCGTGCGCCCGAGCGGCCAGATCACCGACATGGCCGCGCTCGCCGACACGCTCATCCGCGTGAACGGCCGCTCGTTCCGCCTTGGCGACATCGCGGCGATCAAGCGCGGTTATCTCGATCCACCTTCCACGCAAATGCGTTCGGGCGAAAAGCCTGTACTCGGCATCGGCATCACGATGCAGCCCGGCCAGGACGTCGTGCGTCTGGGCAAGGCGCTCGACGCACAAGTGGCGCAACTGCGCACGCAACTTCCCGCCGGCCTCGTGCTGAACGAAGTGTCGAGCATGCCGCACGCGGTATCGAAGTCGGTGGACGATTTTCTCGAGGCGGTGGCCGAAGCTGTCGTGATCGTGCTGATCGTGAGTCTCGTGTCGCTGGGTTTTCGTACCGGCATGGTCGTCGTGATCTCGATTCCGGTCGTGCTCGCGGTGACCGCTCTCTTCATGTATCTCTTCGATATCGGCCTGCACAAGGTCTCTCTGGGCACGTTGATTCTCGCGCTGGGCCTCCTGGTCGACGACGCGATCATCGCGGTCGAGATGATGGCCGTAAAGCTCGAACAAGGATGGAACCGCTCGCGCGCCGCGGCTTATGCCTACACGAGCACCGCCTTCCCCATGCTCACCGGCACGCTCGTCACCGTCGGCGGCTTCCTGCCTATCGCGCTTGCAAAATCGAGCACGGGTGAATACACGCGCTCGATCTTCGAGGTATCGGCGATCGCGCTCATTGCATCCTGGTTCGCGGCGGTCGTGCTGATTCCGCTGCTTGGCTACAAGCTGTTGCCCGAACGCAAGCGCGAGGCACATCACGCGCATGATCACGAACACGATATCTACAACACGAAGTTCTACACGCGGCTGCGCGGCTGGCTCGCGTGGTGTATCGAGCGGCGCTTTGTCGTGCTTGGCATAACGCTCGTGCTGTTTGTCATTGCCATGGCGGGCTTCACGCTCGTGCCGCAACAGTTCTTCCCGAGTTCGGATCGTTCGGAACTGCTCGTCGATGTCCGGCTGCAGGAAGGCGCCTCGTTCGAAGCCACGTTGCGCGAGACCAGGCGTCTGGAAAAGGTGCTCGAAGGACGTCCGGAGATAGATCACATCGTGAACTTCGTCGGCACCGGTGCGCCGCGTTTTTATCTGCCGCTCGACCAGCAATTGCCGCAACCGAACTTTGCGCAGTTCGTGATCACCGCGAAGTCCGTGGAAGACCGCGAGAAACTCGCAAGCTGGCTCGGACCCGTTTTGCGCGAGAAGTTTTCATCGATAAGAACACGCCTTTCACGGCTCGAAAACGGTCCGCCGGTCGGCTATCCCGTGCAGTTTCGCGTGAGCGGCGACGATTTGCCGACCGTGCGCGGCATCGCGGAAAAGGTTTTCGCCGAAATGCGCGCCGACAGCGGCACGACAAACGTTCAATACGACTGGGACGAACCATCGGAGCGCTCGGTGCGCTTTCAGATCGACCAGAAGAAAGCGCGTGAACTCGGCGTCAGTTCGCAAGACGTGTCCAATTTCCTCGCGATGCAATTCACGGGCTACACGGTCACGCAGTATCGGGTGCGCGACAAGCTGATCAGCGTCGACCTGCGTGCGCCGCAAAGCGAACGCGTCGATCCGGCGAAACTCGCCACGCTTGCCATGCCCACACCGAACGGTCCCGTGCCGCTCGGGACCATTGGGCATGTGGTGAACGACCTGGAATACGGCGTGATCTGGGAGCGCGATCGACAGCCGACCATTACCGTGCAATCCGATGTCAGCGCGGGTGCGCAAGGCATCGACGTGACGCATGCCATCGAGAAAAAACTCGATACGCTGCGCGCGAGCCTGCCGGTCGGTTACAGGATCGAAGTCGGCGGCCCGGTCGAAGAAAGCGGCAAGGGTCAGGCTTCCATCAACGCGCAAATGCCGATCATGGTGATCGTCGTGCTGACACTCTTGATGATCCAGTTGCAGAGCTTCGCACGCGTGATGATGGTCGTGCTGACCGCGCCGCTCGGGCTGATCGGCGTGGTGATCGCACTTCTGCTTTTCAACAAGCCGTTCGGTTTTGTCGCGATGCTCGGCGTGATCGCCATGTTCGGCATCATCATGCGCAATTCGGTGATCCTCGTGGATCAGATCGAGCAGGACATCGCGGCGGGGCATCCGCGTTTCGATGCCATCGTCGGTGCAACCGTGCGGCGCTTCCGGCCGATCACACTGACCGCAGCAGCAGCCGTCCTCGCGCTGATTCCGCTCTTGCGCAGCAACTTCTTCGGGCCGATGGCCACCGCACTGATGGGCGGCATCACGAGCGCGACCGTGCTTACGCTGTTCTATTTGCCGGCATTGTATGCGGCGTCGTTCAGGGTGAAGCGCCACGAGCGCGCGGATTACCAGGAACCCACTACGCCCGATGCTGGAAACGGAGGCCGGTCATGATGCGTTTTCCCCTGGCTGCCCTTGGCGTTGCAGCCGCCCTGTCCGCCTGTTCGTTTGGCCCGGACGGAACGCCGCCCATATTGCCGCCGGTACCGCACTACGGGGTATCGGCGCAACCCGCGCGCACCGTGATGGCCGAAGGCGTGACTCAGACCTTCGATGCCAACGCGAAACCCGTTCCCGACTGGTGGAAGCTCTACCAGTCGGACGCGCTGAACGCTCTCGTCGATGAAGGCCTGCGCAACAGCCCGAACCTCGCCGCCGCCGATAAAAGCCTCGCCGCCGCCCGCGAACAACTGCGGGCGCAAGTCGGCTCGTCGATGCTGCCGAGCATCGACCTGGGCGGACAGGCCAACCGCGAACGTGCGATCGGCGTGCCGAATTTCGGGCCGCCGACCGTGCTCTACAACCTGTTCGTCGGCCAGATCCGCGCGCAGTACACGTTCGATCTGTTCGGCGCGGCGCGGCTCGCCGACCGCGCGCTGGCGGCGCAGGTGGACAGCCAGTCCTGGCAATTCGATGCCGCTCGTCGAGCGCTCGCGGCGAACATAGTGACCGGCGCAATCAGCGCGGCCGCGTTGCACGCGCAGATCGACACAACGGAGCGCCTCGTCGTTCTCGCCGATGAAGACGCGCGCGACACGCAACGCCGCTTCGAACTCGGCTCGGCGTCGCGCTCGGACGCGCTCAACGCGCAATCGGGCGCGGCTTCGTTGGCTGCGTCGCTTCCCGGCTTGCGCGCCCAATGGCTTTCGACGCGTCACGCGCTCGCCGTCCTGCTCGGCCGTACGCCCGATCAGGCGCCCCCCGATCTCGATCTGGCGGCGCTCACGGTCCCGGCGAACGTGCCGGTCGTGGTGCCATCGGACCTGCTTGCCAGCCGGCCCGACATCCAGGCCGCCGATGCCTTGCTCAAGGCCGCCGCCGCGCAGGTCGGCGTGGCGACCGCGCAGATGTACCCGAGCCTGTCGCTGTCGGCGCAAATGGGGAAAGCCGGGTTCAGCTGGCCCACGGCGCTGTCCGGCGCGGGCGCCATCTGGGGCATCGGCGCGTCACTTTCGCAGCCGCTTTTCCATGGCGGCGCGCTGCTCGCGCAAAAACGCGCGGCGCAGGCGAGCTACGAAGCCGCGGTGTCGCAATACAAGCAGACGGTGCTGACCGCATTCCGCAACGTCGCCGATTCTCTTGCGGCGCTCGAGCAGGACAACCAGGCGCTGAATTTCGCCGATACCGCCAGCCGCACCTCCATGAGCGTCTTTACCGATTCGGCGGCCCGTGCGCGGCTCGGCGCAATCCCGCCGTCGTCGGTTCGGGCAAGCGAGCGGCAGTATCGAAATGCCAGGCTCGATGCAATCCGCTACGAAAGCGCCCGCCTGACCGATACCGCGCTGCTCTTCCAGGCGATGGGCTCGCCGAACGGCGGTACAGCGAACGTGGCTGCGGCGAACGCCAAATGAATGGCGTGGCCGGGAGAAAACCATTCACTATTCGGATAAATCCGGTTATCTCGGACTGCCGTTTGCCATAGGCTTGCGTTCTTTCGTGCAATCCGAGGAAATGCCATGTCTCGCCCACCGATCCGCGACGTCTTCCGATTCGCTCATTTGGGACTGGAAAAAGTCGCGCTGGCATGTGCTGCCTTCAGCTTGATGCACGCAACGGCCCGCGCCGATGAAACGGCACCGCCTGAACCCACGGTTGTCGATCAATGGGCCTTGCCAGCGAGCGTTCAACCGGGCGTCCCGGACGCCGATCAAACCGTCCGGAATACTGTTCGCGACGATCCGTGGGCAAACCCGGCCGCGGTACACATCGTGCAGGACGATTCGTGGAGCGCACCTTCTGGCAATCAGGTCAGATCGGGAGAGCAACTGCACGCAGTCACACCCGCTCGACAAACAATGGCGGCAGCCGACCAGCCGGTCCAACCGGCGCACCCTGCCAACGTCCTTGTAATGGACAGTTCGAACTGGAACGAAACGCCACGCGGACGTTCGCCCGGCCTGATCGCCAGCAACAATGCATGGCGCAAGCGCGCAGCGCCCGATTCGGCCGCGACGATCGAGCGCGACGCCACAAAACACAATCGGGGGACTCAACCGGCCGCAGTGTTGAAACTTGATGGCAGTACGCAATCCGATCCCTGGATCACCCCTGCAGCAGCCTCCAAAGGTGCCGACAACGCTGCGGACTGGCAGAACCTCAGGCTTGCATCGGCGCATCAGCCACGAAGCTGCAATCGCGACTGGAGCATCTTCTCCAGCCCGGGTTGCCCGGATTCCAGGAACCCTGCCGATTCAGCGAAGGGCACACAGGTGCAGGCAAGCGGCAATACCGTGCGCCGCCTGATCGCCATAACGCCGGACGGTCGCTGGCGCGCTCCGCTGGTTATCGACGCCGAGGCTTCGCCGCGAAAGTAAGCGCTTATGCGCCGCCGACTTCGACCCGGTTACGTCCATCGCGTTTCGCACGATACAACGCCAGATCAGCCGCTTCGATAAGCTGCTTCACGTCTTCGCCAGGTTCCGGCACTTGCGTTACGCCACCCACACTGATGGTGACGCACTTGGCAACCGCGCCGGCATGCGGCACGGCAAGCGTCTCGACCGCCGCGCGAATTTTTTCGCCGAGGAGGCGCAATCCCGCAGCCGACGTAGACGGCAGCACCACGGCAAACTCTTCACCGCCAAAGCGCGCAGCGAGATCCGCAGGTCGGTTCAGGCAAGATTCAACGGCGCGCGCGACGTGCTTGAGCACATCGTCACCGGCGACGTGACCGTAGGTATCGTTGTATGACTTGAAGCTGTCTACATCGATCATGAGGAACCCAAGCGGCGACTTGTCGCGCGCGGCGCGTTTCCATTCGGCGCTCAGATAATCATCTAGGCAACGCCGGTTCGACAAGGCCGTCAGCCCGTCCGAATTCGTCAGGCGCTGCAATTCCAGATTCGTTTCCAGCAGCTTCTGCTGCGACGTGCGCAACGCGCGATACGCCTCGTCGCGCTGCGTGAGGTTCAGGTACGAACGCGAGTGGTAACGGATCCGCGCGATCAGCTCGATGCTGTCCGGCAGTTTCACCAGGTAATCGTTGGCGCCTGCCGCAAACGCCGCGCTCTTGATGCGCGGTTCCTCTTTCGTGGACAACACGATGATCGGGATATCGCGGGTCGACTCATGTTCACGATACTGCCGCACGAGCGTCAGTCCATCCACGCCGGGCATCACCAGGTCCTGCAGGATCACGGTTGGCCGCGTGGCTTGCGCCACCCGCAACGCGTCCTCCGGATTCGCGCAGTAATGGAAATCGAGCCTCGGCTCGTCCACCAGCATCCGGCGCACGGCTTCCGCTACGATCGTCTGGTCATCGACGAGCAGCACCATGACCGCGCTTTCCGCCGCGCTCGGCATGTTCAGCGCGTCGTTGAGCAGGTCGGCGGCGTGGGTAGCCGCAGCCGACGTGTCGTCGCTGGGGCTCTCCGGCTCGGCTTCCCGGCTCTGCGCCTCACGTCGGGCACGCTCTGCCAGCGGGTCTGCGTTTCGATGTTCCATGACTGTCCTGTGTGATCCTGAATACTCAATCGGTTCTCAAGCGCGAGCTCATACGCCTCGCTTGCGCGACGATGCGAACGCATTGACGGCAGCATTCGCGATGTTCTGAAGCGGCAGGATGGAAACAGCCGCATTGATTGCGGCGGCCGCTTTCGGCATGCCATATACAGCGCACGTCGCCTCGTCCTGGGCGATCGTGTAAAACCCGTTGGCGCGCATGGCCGCCAACCCTGCGGCGCCGTCGCGGCCCATACCGGTCAGCAGCACGCCGACCGCGTTACCGCTCCAGCGCGCGACGACGCTGTTGAAAAATACATCGATCGAAGGCCGGTACGGCGTCGCCTCCGGATCTTTCGTGTAGCCAAGCCGGTTACCGCCGCCAAAATGCAGGTGGTCGTTGGTCGCGGCCAGCAGCACCTTTCCCGGCTCCGGACGATCGCCCTCGCGGGCAATGTACACCGGCAATTTCGACTGTGCGTTCAGCCATTCCGCCATCCCGATGGCAAACGCCTGATCCACATGCTGCACGATCACCGTCGCCGGCGTGAAATCGGCCGGCAGCGCGGCGAGCAGCACCGCAAGCGCTCCGGGACCGCCGGCCGACGCGCCTATCGCAAGCAAATCCATACCGGGTGTAATACGCGGCGCGGCACCCAGTGGATTCGCAGCGGCTTTTGCCCGCTGCTGCGCCCCGACCTGGTCGATCTTCGCGATCAACGCGGCGATCCCGCGCTTCGCGTCCGGGCCGGCAAGCGCAGGGGTATCGACGGCATCGAGCGCGCCTGCGCCCATTGCCTCGTACACGCGCCACGAGTTCGCACCCACGTCAACCGTCACGATCAGGATCGCGCACGGCGCCTGACGCATGATCCGCCGCGTGGCTTCCGTCCCGTCGACGTGCGGCATCACGAGGTCCATCAGCACGACGTCCGGCTTCTGCGCCGTGCAGTAATCCACGGCCTGCACGCCATCGGTCGCCACCCAGATCACATCGAAATCAGGCCGCGTCGCCAGCGCCAGGCGCGTGGCTTCCACCGCAAGCGGCATGTCGTTCACTATTCCGATCTTCATTGCCAGCCCCCAGCTCTCTCGTTTTTATAACTGCATCATCATGGCTGCGCCTCGCCAATCAGATCGCGCACGGCGTCGAGCAGCGTCTGATCGTGGAAACTGCCCTTTGCCAGATAGTAGTCCGCGCCCGCGTCCAGCCCCCGCTGGCGGTCTTCCGCACGGTCCTTGTACGACACGATCATGACCGGCGTGTCGCGCAAATGCGGATCGCGCCGGATCAGCGTCACGAGCTCGATGCCGTCGAGCCGCGGCATGTCGATATCCGTGATCACCAGGTCGAAGCGCTCTCCGCGCACTGCGTTCCAGCCGTCCATGCCATCGACGGCAATGGTCACGTCGTAGCCGCGGCCGGCCAGCAGCTTGCGTTCGAGTTCGCGCACGGTCAGCGAGTCGTCGACCACCAGCACGCGCTTTTTCGGCGCGGCGACGGCGCGGGCAGTACCTTGTGAAACGCGGCCGAGTTCGCCATCGACGACGAGTTTTTCGACCGCGCGCAGCCAGTCGTCGAGATCGGCGATCAGGAGCGGATCGCCGTTTTCCATCAACGCGCCCGCCGCGATGCTCGGCACCTTGCCGAGACGTTTGTCGAGCGGCTGCACGACCAGCATGCGCTCGCCGAGGAACCGGTCGACCACCACGCCATAAGTCGCCGCACCCTGGCCGATCACGACCACGTTGAGCGTGTCGCTGACCGTGTTGAAGGTGCCGGCGCGCAGGATCTGGTGCGCCGTCACGATGCCAAGACGCCTGCCCTCGAACTCGAAATGCTGATGGCCCTCGAGCAGATCGATCGATGCACGCGGCAACACGAGCGTGCGCGCCACATGCGCGAGCGGCAGGCCGTAGGGTTCGCCATCGACTTCCACGATCAGGCTGCGGATCACAGACAGCGTGAGCGGCAATTGCATCACGAAGCGCGTGCCGACGAGTTCTTCCTGCGTGACACGCAAGCTGCCACGAACCTGGCGCACGACGTCGTGGACCGCGTCGAGACCGACGCCGCGGCCGGAGACATCAGTGACGGTATCGCGCATCGAAAAGCCGGGGAGGAACAGGAATTCGAGCAATTCCGCTTCCGACAGACGCGCGGCCGTCGCTTCGTTGGACAGGCGTTTTTGCACGATCGCCCGGCGCAGCGCGGGAAGGTCGACGCCGCCGCCGTCATCGCTCACGCTGATGAAAAGCGATCCCGCGCTGTGGCGTGCTTCGAGCGTGATCGTGCCTTCGGGCGGCTTGCCGAGCGCGCGGCGCAGCGACGGCGCCTCGATGCCGTGGTCAACGGCGTTGCGCAGCAAGTGACCGAGCGGCGCTTCGAGCATGTCCAGAATGTCGCGGTCCACCTCCGTTGCTTCGCCCGCGATCACGAAGCGCACTTGTTTCTCGAGCGCACGCGCGACGTCGCGCACCATGCGCGCAAAGCCACCGGTGGCATCGACGAAAGGACGCATCCTGCATTCGAGCGCTTCGTCGTAGAGCTGTTGCGAAAGGTGCGTCGTACGGCGGTCGTAGTTCTCGAGCTCGGCCAGGCGTTCGCCGAGCTGGCGCTGCGCCTCGGCGTTGAGGCGGCGGATTTCATCGAGGGCGGCGAGCGTGCGCACGTCGAGCGCGGCGGTCGACGTGAGGCCCGAAGCGGTGCCCGAACTACGCGAAGATTCGGTCAGCGATTCATGCAGGAAGTCGAGCGCGCGGCTCGCGTCGCGCTGAATGCGCTTCACGCGCAGCATGGATTGCGCGAATGGCTTCAGCCAGCGCGATTCCACCAGCGATTCGCCGGAATGGCTGAGCAGGCGATCGAGGGTCTCCGTGCGAACGCGCAGCATGCGAGTCGTTTCACGTTGTTCGGCCGGCGACCAGACGGGCAACGGGCGCGCGGGTTCGGGTTCCGATTGGGGAACCGGCGCGGCGAGCGTCAATTCCTTCGATAAATCCAGAAAGTCGTCCGGTGCCGGCGGCTTGAACGAAGCCTCCCCGGAGTCCCCGGCTTCGCCACTCATCCGCGCATTCAACTCATCGACGAACGCGTCGACGTCGGCCTGCGGGATGGTTTCGTCGCCGGAAGCCTGGCCGATGCGCACGATCAGGTCGACGCCTGCCAGCAACACATCGATCATGGCGGCATCCACGTTCACGCGGCCCTGCTGCGCGCCGACGAAGCAGTCCTCCATCACGTGCGCGAGGCTCACGCCGACCGGCACGCCGACAATCCGCGCCGCGCCCTTCAACGAATGCGCGGCACGCATGCACGCTTCAAGCGTGACAGGATCGCGCGGCGCGCGTTCGAGCGCGAGCAGGCCGTCGCTCAGGATCTGCGCCTGTGCCCGCGCTTCCTCGCGGAACAAATCGACGAGCGAGGCGCCGCTCATGTCAGGCTCCGGTTGAGGGTTTCGAAGAGCTTCGCGGCGTCGAGCAAACCGACCGTCACGCCCTTCCACGCCGTGACGGCGATCGCGTGCGAAGCCGACATGCTCGCGACCGTGGCCGGGACTTCCTGGAAGTCGGCACGGGCAAATCGATGCACGCCATCGACGGCATCGACGGGAAACACGATCGGGTTCGCGAAGTCGCCACGCGGCGCGCTATCGGCGGCGGGTTCGACGACCAGCAGGCGGCCGAGATCGCGGGCATCGACGACCTGCTGCGCGGCGTCGCGCCGGCCGTCCTGCGCAAACTCCGATGCAATCCCGAAAAGCCGTGCAAGCGATGCGCAAACCAGCAGCGCGCCGCGGATGTTCACCACGCCGAGCACCGCCCGATGACGCCGGTGCGGCAGCGAGTGGATCGGCCTTAACTGCGCGACCTGCTGGAAGATGGCCGTGGGCAAACCCAGCCATTCATCGCCGATGCG